>NZ_JCANQV010000012.1:0-46679 GCF_059553635.1 Candidatus Streptomyces philanthi | reverse complement strand
ACAGGATGGATCCGTGCGAGGGGACGACAACCGGCTGACCGTTGCCGTGCGGGAGGCGCAGAACGGCGACGAGGAGGCGTTCCGTACCGTCTACCGGGCCGTGCACCCCCGACTTCTCGGATATGTACGGACTTTGGTGGGCGAAGCGGACGCGGAGGATGTCGCCTCCGAGGCGTGGCTCCAGATCACCCGTGACCTCGACCGCTTCCGGGGCGACGCCGACCGCTTCCGCGGCTGGGCCGCCCGCATCGCCCGCAACCGCGCCCTCGACCACATCCGGATGCGCGGCCGCCGTCCCGCCGTCGGCGGCGACGAGAGCGCGCTCGCCGACACCCCCTCCGCCTCCGACACCGCCAAAGAGGCCCTGGAGGCCCTCGGCACCGGCCGCGCCCTGCGGCTGATAGCCCGACTGCCGCAGGACCAGGCCGAGGCCGTGGTGCTGCGGGTGGTCGTCGGACTCGACGCCAAGAGCACGGCCCAGGTCCTCGGCAAGCGCCCCGGAGCGGTCCGCACCGCCGCCCACCGCGGACTGCGGCGCCTCGCGGAACTCCTCGACGAGGACCCCGCGCCCGGAGGGACGGAAGCGGCCGCGCCCGCCCGCGGAACGGACGGCTGCCCCGCCGGGCTCCCCCGGGGCACGGGCGGCCGGGCGGCGGGCACCGTGCCCGTACCCCCACGAGGACGCCGGAACGGCGTGGCGGAATCGTACGCACCAGGTGTGACGGAAACGGCCGCACGAACGCAGAGGGACATGTGATGGCCGACGACCGGTACAGCTGGCTCGACGAGGACGCGGCGGAACGCCTGCTGCGCGGCGAGCCCGCCGGCGCCACGGCCGCACAGGACCTCACCCGACTGCTCACGGACGCCGCGACGCCCCGGGCGGCGCCGCTGCCGGGGGAGGAGGCGGCGCTCGCCGCGTTCCGTACGGCGCGCGGCGCCCGGCGGGACGACGGCGCCCCCGTGACGCTCGGTCACACCGTGCGGCCCCGGTTCGCCCGGCCGTTCCGCCGCGGTCTCGCCGTCGCGTTCGCCGTCTGCGCGATCGGCGGTGTCGCGGTCGCGGCCGGTACCGGCGTGCTGCCCAGCCCCTTCCCGGGCGGGGACCCCGGCCCGGCCGCCACCGTTTCGGTCGGCGGCACCCCCGGGACGCTGGAGAGCCCGTTCGCGGGAACGACGACCGGGACCGGCACACCCTCCCCGGGCACCTCGTCCGGCACGGACCCGTCCGGCACTCCCGTCCCGTCCGCCTCCGCCGGTACGAGCGGAAGCCCGTCCTCCGAGGGCAGCTCCCCGGACGGCGGCCCCACCGGCCCCTCGCACACCCCCGGGAACAAGGGCCGCACCGGCGCAGGGGAAACGTCCCGCCCCGGTCAGGGCGGCGGCCCCGACCGCATCGCCAGGCTCTGCCGCGACCACCGCGCGGGCCGCACAGAGGGCATGGACCCCGACACCGTCCGCCGCCTGGAGAGCGCAGCCGGGGGCCCCGCCCGCGTCCGCGCCTTCTGCCGCCGGTACCTGCTCGACCACCCGGGGCAGGGCGGCAACGGCCAGGGCGGCGACCACGACGACAAGCGGGGCGGCAACGGTCAGGGCGGGAACGACCAGGGCGGCGGGAAGGGCGGCGGCAATGAGGGGGACGAGGACGGCGACGGCGGCGGACCCTCCTCAGCCGCCGTTCCTGCCCCTCATGCCGGGCCCCGGAACTGACGGGTGTGACGTTTTCCGGGCGCGTGACGCAGTAACGAATGAAGCCGACTGGTCATCGGCTGCGCGGCGGCCGGGGTCGCCCCCCGTACCCACGGTGCCGCGCGTACGGCGCGGGCGGGACTCGTTCCCCCGGTCCCGCCCGCGCCCCTCTGCCGTACCGGACGGAAAGCCCCGCAGGCCCGTCCCGGGAGCGGGCCCCGCACACGACGACGCCGGGGAGCACACACCGCGTGCTCCCCGGCGTCCGCGCGCCACGGGCCTGCCGCTACTTGTAGACGACGACCTTGGTGCCCGGCCGTACCTGGTCGAACAGCTTGGCGATCCGCTGCTTGTCCCGCACATTGACGCATCCGGCGGACGCGCCGTTGTACCCGCGGGCGGCGAAGTCCGCCGAGTAGTGGACCGCCTGGCCGCCGCTGAAGAACATCGCGTACGGCATCTTCGTGTGATAGATCGTCGAGACGTGGTGCCGGCTCTTGAAGGTGACGTGGAACGTCCCCTCACGGGTCGGCGTCCGGCGGCCGCCGAACCGCACGTCCATCGCCGAGACGACCTTGCCGTTGACCACCCAGGCCAGCGTCCGGGTCTTCTTGCTGACGCACATCACCTTGCCCTTGAGACAGCGCCGGTCCAGCTTGCCCAGCGGCCTGGTGGTCGTCGGGTGCAGCTCCAGGCGCGTCGGTGTGTGCGTGCGCTTGAGCAGCGCCTTCCACGTCAGCGGCCCGACCGTGCCGGTGCGCGGCAGACGCTGCTTCTTCTGGAAGGCCAGCACCGACGAGGTGGTGGTCCATCCGTAGTAGCCCGTCGGCCTGACGCGGAAGTGGCCCAGCTGCGCCAGCCGCGCCTGGACCTCCCGCACACTGCCGTTGCGCGAACCGGGCTTGAGCTGCGGCCGCGCGGCCTTCTTGCTCTTGCTCTTGCTCTTGTTCTTGGCCGCGGCCGGTACGGCCGTCGCCGTCCGCCCGCCCAGCGGCGCCAGTGCCCAGGTCGCGGTCACCGCCCGCGACGCGTGGACCGGGGCGACCGCGGCGGTCGCCTCCGTGCTTCCGGTGCCGACGACGGCGTCGGGAGCGGCCGTCACGGTCCGGAAGCCGACCGTCGTCGCCAGAACGGCGGTCACGGCGACCGCCGTGCCGACGGCTCGTCTTCCTGAACTCCTCTTCATCAGTTCCCACCCCCGGGATGTCAAAAGCCCGTCTGCAATGCTGCCCCGTACTGCGCTGTGGTGAACCTGTGGTCATCGTGTGCGCGGGGTTTCAGCGCGTTGTACGCCACCGCGCGCCCCCGTGGCTAGAGTCCTGCGGGGCAACGGCTTTTCCCCATCGGTGACGTTGGTGGTCCACCGGACCGGCGGGAGGCGTAGGACATGGCGCACGAGGCGGACGGTGTGCGGTACGGCGAGAGCGGGCTGCTCGTCGAACCGGTCTACGGGCCGGAGGCGCTGGAGGGTTGGGACCCCGCCGCCCGCCTGGGAGCGCCCGGCGCCCCCCCCTTCACCCGGGGCGTCCACCCGTCCATGTACCGGGGCCGCCCGTGGACCATGCGGCAGTACGCCGGATTCGGTACGGCGAGCGAGTCCAACGCCCGCTACCGGCAGTTGATCGCCCACGGTACGACGGGTCTCTCCGTCGCCTTCGACCTGCCGACGCAGATGGGGCACGACTCGGACACCCCGCTCGCCGCCGGCGAGGTCGGCCGGGTCGGCGTGGCCGTCGACTCCCTGGACGACATGCGGGTGCTGTTCGAGGGCATCCCGCTGGACACCGTGTCGACGTCGATGACCATCAACGCGCCCGCCGCTCTCCTCCTCCTGCTGTACCAACTCGTCGGCGAGGAACAGGGAGTGGCATCCGAACGGCTGACCGGCACCCTGCAGAACGACGTACTCAAGGAGTACATCGCCCGCGGTACCTACATCTTCCCGCCCCAGCCCTCACTGCGGCTGACCGCCGACATCTTCCGCTACTGCCGCACCGAGATGCCGCGCTGGAACACCATCTCCGTCTCCGGCTACCACATGGCCGAGGCCGGCGCCTCGCCCGTACAGGAGATCGCCTTCACCCTCGCCAACGCCCTCGCGTACCTGCGGGCCGCGCGCGCCGCCGGGATGGACGTGGACGAGGTCGCCCCCCGGCTGTCGTTCTTCTTCGTCGCGCGCACCACGCTCCTGGAGGAGATCGCCAAGTTCCGTGCCGCGCGCCGGATGTGGGCACGGCTGGTGCGCGAGGAGTTCGCCCCGAGGAACCCGAGGTCGATGATGCTGCGGTTCCACACCCAGACCGCGGGCGTCCAACTCACCGCCCAGCAACCGGAGGTCAACCTCGTACGCGTCACCGTCCAGGCCCTCGCCGCGGTGCTCGGCGGCACCCAGTCACTGCACACCAACGCCTTCGACGAGGCCCTCGCCCTCCCCACGGACCGCTCCGCGCGCCTGGCCCTGCGCACCCAGCAGGTCCTGGCGTACGAGACCGACGTCACCGCCACCGCCGACCCGTTCGGCGGCTCCTACGCGATGGAGTCGATGACGGACGCGGTGGAGGAGGCCGCCGACGCGCTGCTGCGCAGGGTCGAGGAGATGGGCGGCGCGGTCGCCGCCGTCGAACGCGGCTTCCAGAAGGACGAGATCGAGCGGAACGCCTACCGCGTCGCCCGGGAGACGGAGGCCGGCGACCGGGTCGTCGTCGGCGTCAACCGCTTCCGGACCGAGGAGGAGGAACCGTACGTGCCGCTGCGTGTGGACCCCGCGATCGAACAGCGCCAGATCGCCCGCCTCGCCGCACTGCGGGCCCGCCGCGACGGGACGGCGGTGGGCGCCGCGCTCGCCGCCGTCCGCACGGCCGCGCGGGGAACGGACAACGTCCTCTACCCGATGCGCGAGGCGCTGCGCGCCGGCGCGACCGTCGGCGAGGTCTGCGACACGCTGCGGGAGGTGTGGGGGACGTATGTGCCTACGGGGGCGTTGTGAGGGGGAGGCCCGGGGGCTGGTGGAGCGCGGGTTCGCGTGCACCGCGAGGCGGGTCGGGCGTCCGGGGGCCGCGAGACGTCGGGCGGGCGGGGCCGGCGGCCCGGGGTAGGGCGCTGGTGGCGGACGCGTTGGACCGAGCGGGGGACGGCACTGTCCTGAGGGGCACACGGGCCGACCGCCCCGCCTCGTACCGCCCGTATCACGGGAGCACCCCGCCCTCATAGGGGTCACCCCGGCATACCCGGACACTCTGCGTCACACTGGTGTCATGTCGTCCCCCCGCCGCGCGTGCCCCGTCTGCACCCGAGAGATCGCCGTTGTCGGCGGCCGCTTCGCCCGCCACGACCCGCCGGGCCGCCGGAGCACCATCGAACTGATCTCCTGCCCGGGGTCGCGCCGCATCGCCCCGATGATGGCGCCGGCCGAGAAGCTGTTCGACCCCGAGGAGCCGCCGTTCCCCGGGCAGCAGCCCCTGTTCTGAGCGGGCCGTACGCCCGTCAGGCCGGGCGCGGCCATCGCCTGGGCCTCCTGGTAGTCGTTGGCCTCGAAGGCGATCCGCGGCTCGAACCCGGCCTCCCGGCAGCCGCGGGTCAGCGCCTCGGCGACGGGGTCGCCACCCTCGCGGGGGAGCAGTTCTGCGCCCTCACCCTCTGCGCGACGGCCGGGGGAACACCCCCGCACGCGCGGGGACCAGCTGGGCCACCCACTCCTCGTAGCTCAGGTCCGGGGAACACCCCCGCACGCGCGGGGACCAGCTGGGCCACCCACTCCTCGTAGCTCAGGTCCGGGGAACACCCCCGCACGCGCGGGGACCAGTACGTCGGCCCCGACGGTGTTCGGGCCGCGCGGGGAACACCCCCGCACGCGCGGGGACCAGAAGCGCTCCAGGAGCGTGACGGTCTCGTCGTCGGGAACACCCCCGCACGCGCGGGGACCAGAGGACCTGACCTGCGACTTTAGCTCCGCCTACCTGGGTTTTCAGCAACTCTCGCCGATTCGGGCATAGCGGGCATCGTTGGTGGGCTATGACGAAGCGCTGATCTTTGTCGTGGCGGTGGAAGGTGTGAGGATCAGCCTCGTTGTTGGTCGGGGGAAACGGGTGGTGGTTCGGCGGGGTGGGGCTCATAGGGGAATGCCTGCTCGTCTGGCGAGGGCTGTGAGCTTTGGGTTGTTGCGTTTGTGGAGTGAGATGAGGACTCGGGTGAGTTCTTGGGTTGTTGGGTGGACTCTGGACATTTGGGGGGCGATTTTCCAGGCTGTGGCGAGGGAATCGACGGCGCCGTCCCGGTCGTTGAGTGCGAGTTTGGCGCGGGCGAGGTTCATGTGGAGGGGGGCGATGCGGGTTGCCGGGAGAGTGGGGGCGCCCCGGAGGTATTGCTCGGCCTCGTCCATGGCCGCCGCGTTCTCCTTGAGGTCCACGTGGGTGGCGATGGTGTGGGTCAGGGTGTTTTCGGGGCCGAAATGGATTCCCTGGACGTTCACGTCGGTGGGGAAGTGGGAGGCGGCGTTCTGGGCGCCTGCCAGGTGGCGGGCGGTTGTCTTCTTGTCCTGGAGGCGTCCGGCCAGGGTGAGCCCGCGGAGGTGGAGGAGACCCAGGGCGAGGTGGCGTTCCCTTCCCTGCATGGTGGATTCGGCCCGGGTGACGGCCTGGTCGACCACGGCCAGTCCGCCGGCGAAATCACCGCCGTTCAGAAAGGTCCCGGCCTCGTCCCGGACTGCTACCGCTTGCGCGAGTGCGTCGGCCCGTTCTGCGGCCTGTTGCTGTTTCACGACCGCCAGTTCGGCGAGGGTCATCCAACGGTGCCGTGCGGCAAGCCAGTAGACCGCGCTGTAGACGTCGGCGACCCTGGCCCAGGCGTCGGGACGTCCGCTGCGGTGGGCGAATTCCTGCGTCCGCCGGACCAGTGAGGGAAGGGCCCGGGTCACGGCGACGAGATCCGCTTCTCCCCGAAGCCGGAGAAGTTGTGAGAAGTCGCGTTCAAGCCGGTCGATTTCTACGGGCTCGTCGGTCGGGAAGTCGAAACGGCGCATCGCCGCTCGCAATTCCGTGAGGCGGTCCTCTTCGCCGCTCGGCGGTGGCGCTTCACCCAGCAGGTCGGCCAGGGAAAGGCCCAGGGCTGACGCGACCGCAGCGGCCATGCTGTGCGAGAGCGGGCGTTCACCCCGTTCGATTTTCCCCAGCATGCTCGTCGACATGCCGGCCCGCGCGGCCAGTTGTTCCTGTACCCATCCCCGCCGCAGTCGCTGGATCTTGACGTTCGCGCCGGGTCCTGGAGTGGTGATGTCGGCACTCATGTGAGCTGTCTTCCCGGTCGGGGGTCACTTGCCTCCACGGCTTGATTCTGCGGCTTTTCCGGGCCTCGCGCTTGTGCACTTCCTGTGCACTTTCACCACCCATAACCCTCGTTGACTGACCGTGAGCAACGGCAGCAGGTGGCGGTGACGCCTCGCCCGCAGTGACGCAGAAGGCATGGGGCCGGATGGTGTCGGGGGCGGGCTGTCGGCCGCTTCCTGGCAACGGAGGTAAGCGAGTGCTGGTGGACGAGTCGCCCGGTGACTGGCGGCGGAAGATCGAAGAGGTGGAGGCGGCGCGTGATGATCTCGGTGCTGCGTTGAAGGGGGTGGGGGGCACTCTGCCGTCCCTTGGGGTGGATGTGATGGCCGGTGTCGGACGGACGTCCGTGCTGGTGGAGCTGGGGCGGTGCAATGTGGCCACGGCGCACGCGTTGGCGAATGTTTTGAGGAGGGTGCCTCAAGGTGATGGCGGGGTGGGGTGTTGTGGGGAGTGACGTGTTGGGTGACGGAGGAGAGGGAGAGCCGGTCAAATCTCCTGGGCGGAGTTCTGATGTGGCGGAAGAGAAGCAGGGCAAGGAGAAAGGCGGCACCGGCGACCTGTGGGAAAAGGTGCGAGGGGTGAACAGGCGGCCTTCGTCCGGGAAGGAATCGGGGAAGTGGGGGTGAGCGGACGCGGCGCGGGGCGGTCTGCGGGTGACGGCCTGTTCTGGGGCGGGGTGTTCATGCTCCTGTCGTGGGGCGGCGTCATGGTCGTAGCCCTGCTGGTGGCCATGGAGCGCGCCTGACCTGGGGGCGGTCGCCGGGTGCCCGGCCCCCCAGGGGGTGGGCATCGGGTCGGCGGGTCCCTTCGGAGGCACGTCGGCAGGCCCCCGCAACACCCTCGCCGTAGTCCCCCGCCCCACGAGTGGTCACCACCCCCAGAAGCAGGGTATGATCATCTACGTAACTCCGGTGCGGCGCACCGAAGTCGCGCGTCCGTGGTCCAAGGAAAGACGCCCACCTGCCGGTGGGAAATGTAGGTGCAAGGCCTGCCGGGCGCTCCGGGGAGAAGGCCCCGTACTCGTTGAGTGCGGGGCCTTCTTGCTGCGTCGGGGAGGGGACGGGTGGTTGGGCCCGTCCCCTCCCGTCGTCAGGGGGCCAGGACGTCGAGTTCGGCCATGGCGCCGATGGTGATCTCGCGGGTGAGGGATTCGGCGCGGGCGGCGTCGCCGGTGCGGATGGCCTCGGCGACCTGGACGTGGAGGGTGACCGCGGCCGGGTCCGGGTCGGTGAACATCACGTGGTGGTGGGTGCGGCCGGTGAGGACGGCGGCGACGACGCCGCCGAGGCGGGCGAACATCTCGTTGCCCGAGGCCGTCAGGACGACGCGGTGGAACGCCGTGTCGTGCACCAGATAGGCGTCGAGCTGCTGGCCGCGGGAGGTGGCGACCATGCCCATCGCGTGCTCGGTCAGCGCGGCGCACTGCGTGGGATCGGCGTGCCGCGCCGCCAGTCCCGCCGCGACCGGTTCGACGGCCGAGCGCAGGACGGTCAGGGAGCGTAGCTGGCGGGGGCGGTCCGGTCCCGCGAGGCGCCAGGCGATGACGCGGGGGTCGTAGACGTTCCACTCCTCGGTGGGGCGGACCGTGACGCCGACCCGCCGCCGGGAGGCGACCAGACGCATGGACTCCAGGACGCGGACGGCCTCGCGGATGACCGTGCGCGACACGTCGAAGCGCTGCTCCAGCTCGTCGGTGCGCAGGACCGTGCCCGGGGGGTATTCGCCCGCGGTGATCGCGGGCCCCAGGGACTCCAGCACTCGGGCGTGCAGCCCCTTCCCCTCGTTCTCCATGGCCCAAGCCTACGGTGACCCCCTTCGCGACTTTAAGTATGACGTTTACGCCACACTGTCTTGAATAAGTCACACCTAATGGGTTTCAGTGGGGTGACGCCGAGGTCGAAGAAGACAGCGAGGTACACGGGATGAGCACGCCCCACGTCATCGTCGTGATGGGAGTGGCCGGCACCGGCAAGACCACCATCGGACCGCTGGTCGCCACCGGGCTGGACACTGTCTACGCCGAGGGCGACGACTTCCATCCCCCGGCCAACATCGCCAAGATGTCCGCCGGCGTCCCGCTGGACGACGACGACCGCGGCCCCTGGCTCGACGCCATCGGCGCCTGGGCGCACGACCGGGCGGGCCGCGGCGGCGTCGTCAGCTGCTCGGCCCTCAAGCGCGCCTACCGCGACCGGCTGCGCGCCGCCGCCCCCGGCGTCGTCTTCCTGCACCTCAGCGGCGACCGCGCGCTGATCGAGCGGCGGATGGCCGAGCGCAAGGGGCACTTCATGCCCACCGCGCTGCTCGACTCGCAGTTCGCCACCCTCGAACCGCTCGGGTCCGACGAACGCGGCGTCGTCGTGGACGTCACCGGCACGCCCGAGGAGATCGCCGCCCGCGCCACCGCCGCACTGCGGACCCTGGGCGACACCGCACCGGGCGCCTGAGCGCCCCCACCTCGCCTGCCCGGGCTTGTGCTCCGGCGCACGCTCCACCCCGCCCCGGGGCCTCACTCCGGCGCGCACCCCCTGCCCGGGAGCCCCCTCCCCGGCAGGATCTCCTCCGGGAGCCCCCTCCCGGAGGACCTTCCCCCTCCCTCCAAGGAATCGCCGTGACTCATCTCAGCGTGGAGATGCTCGCAGCGGACGCCGCCGGACCGATCACCTCGGCCGGTCACGCGCAGCTGGGCATCGCCGTCCTGACCGGCATCGCCGTCATCGTCCTGCTCATCACCAAGTTCAAGCTGCACGCCTTCCTCTCACTGATCATCGGCTCGCTGGTGCTCGGCGCGGTCGCCGGCGCCCCGATGGACAAGGCCATCGCCAGCTTCTCGGCCGGCCTGGGCGCGACGGTCTCCGGTACCGGCGTCCTGATCGCGCTCGGCGCCGTCCTCGGCAAGCTGCTCGCCGACTCCGGGGGCGCGGACCAGATCGTCGACACGATCCTGGCGCGGACGCGGCGCGGGGCGATGCCCTGGGCGATGGTGCTGATCGCCGGGATCGTGGGTCTGCCGATCTTCTTCGAGGTCGGGATCGTGCTGCTGATCCCCGTGGTGCTGCTGGTCGCCAAGCGCGGCAACTTCTCCCTGATGCGGATCGGCATCCCCGCGCTCGCCGGACTCTCCGTCATGCACGGCCTGATCCCGCCGCACCCCGGCCCGCTGGTCGCCATCGACGCGGTCGGCGCCAACCTCGGCGTGACCCTCGCCCTCGGCGTGGTCGTCGCCATCCCCACCGCGATCGTCGCGGGCCCCCTCTTCGCCCGTTACGCCGCCCGCTGGGTGGACATCGCGCCGCCCGAGAAGATGCTGCTCACGGGCCAGGACGGGCGGGACGGCGAGGACGGGCGGGACAAGCGCCCCGGCTTCGGCATCACCGTCGCCACCGTGCTGCTGCCCGTCGTGATGATGCTGTCCAAGGCGCTGGTCGACATCGTCGTCGACGACCCGAAGGCCGGTGTCCAGCGGGCCTTCGACGTCATCGGCTCGCCGATGATCGCGCTGCTGGTCGGTGTGCTCGTGGCGATGTTCACCCTCGGCCGGGCGGCCGGGTTCACCAAGGGGCGGGTCGCCTCCACCGTCGAGCGGTCCCTCGGCCCGATCGCCGGAGTGCTGCTGATCGTCGGCGCGGGCGGTGGTTTCAAGCAGACGCTGGTGGACTCCGGCGTCGGCCAGATGGTCCTGGACGTCTCGCAGGACTGGAACATCTCCGCCCTGCTGCTGGCCTGGCTGATCGCGGTCGCCATCCGGCTCGCGACGGGCTCCGCCACCGTGGCCACCATCTCCGCCGCCGGCCTGGTCGCCCCGCTCGCCGCCGACATGAGCACCACCCACGGCGCCCTGCTCGTCCTGGCCATCGGTGCCGGCTCGCTGTTCTTCAGCCATGTCAACGACGCGGGCTTCTGGATGGTCAAGGAGTACTTCGGGATGAACGTCGGCCAGACCCTCAAGACCTGGTCGATCATGGAGACCCTGATCTCGGTCGTCGGCATCGTCTGCGTGCTGCTGCTGTCGCTGGTGCTGTAGCGGCGGTACGTACCGAAGGGGCCGGGTCCGTGGCGCACACGGGCCCGGCCCCTTTTCCGGTGGGCGCGGGGCCCGTCACGCCGTGGCGGCCAGGAACGGTGCCAGGGCGGCGGTGACCTCCGCGGTGGCGTTCTCCGGGCCCGCCGCGAGGGTGAGATAGCCGTCGGGGCGGATCAGGAAGACGCCGGGGCCGCTGCCGTAGGCGGCGCGGAGATGACCCTCGTGGTCGAGGAGGTCGGCGCCGGGGCCGCCCGCGCGGACGGTGCGGAGCAGGCCGGGGTCCTGGGGGAGGGCCGCCGGGTCGAGGTCGGTCGTCCCGAGGACGAGCAGGGTGAAGTGGGGGCCGCTCAGCAGCTCGAAGAGGCGTACGGGGGCGCCGTCCGGGGTGGTGCACGGCGCGTCCGGCGCGCGGTCACCGGCGCGCAGGGCGTCCTCCGGGAGGTCCTTGCGCCGTTCGAGGGTGAGGGGGCTGTCGGCGTAGCCGATGTCGAGCTGGTGCAGATCGCGGCCGCGGCGCAGGGAGCCGGTCTCGTGCAGACGGGTGCTGGTGGCGAGGATGCGGGCGGCGATCGGGCGGCGCTCGGCCCCGTACGTGTCGAGCAGCGCGTCCGGCGCGCCGTGCCGCAGCACCTGGCCGAGCTTCCAGCCGAGGTTGTACGCGTCCTGCACGCTGGTGTTCAGACCCTGGCCGCCCGCCGGGGAGTGGACGTGCGCGGCGTCGCCCGCGAGGAAGACCCGGCCGGTGCGGAAACGGTCGGCCATCCCCGCCCGGGGGCGGAAGACGGACGTCCAGCGCGCGTCGCCGATCTGGTCGGCGGACAGGTGCGTGTGCGCGGCGATGTGGGCGCGGACCGCCTCCGGGGAGATGTCCGGATCGGGGCCCGTGACACCGACGAGGAAGCACTGGAAGAGGTCCGTGCGGGCCAGCGGGAGCATGGCGACGAACGCGCCGGGCGGCCGGAACCAGCGGTGCCAGTGGTCCCGGTCGAGGCCGTCGACGGGCAGATCGGCGAGTACGGCGATGCCCTCGGGCAGCTCCGGGCCGCTCATGGTGACGCCGAGGGCCCGCCGTACGGTGCTGCGCCCGCCGTCGGCGGCGACGAGATACCGGGCGCGTACGGTCCGTTCGCCGCCGTCCGGGCCCTTCAGGCAGGCGGTCACGGTGTCCGCGTCCTGGGTGAAGCCGGTGAGTTCGGTGGCGAAGCGCACCGTGCCGCCCAGCTCGGTCAGCCGCGCGTACAGCACCTCCAGATTGCGCCACTGGGGAACCATCACCGTGTTGGCGTACGGGACGGCGGGGGTCGGCTCGATGCGCTCGACCATGCGCACCGTACGGACCATCCGCCCGTCCTCCCACATGCCCACCTCCGGGTAGTGGCCGCCGACGGCCAGGGCCGCTTCGAGGACGCCGAAGTCCTCGTAGACCTCCTGGGTGCGGGGCTGGACGCCGGTGCCGCGGGCGCCGGGGGAGAGGTGTTCCTGGCGTTCGACGACCAGGGCGTTCACGCCGCGGCGGGCCAGGTCGAGGGCGAGGGCGAGGCCGGTCGGGCCGGCGCCGCTGATCAGGACGTCCGTGGTGAGGTCCGTACCGGCCACCGGTTCCTTAACGTTGTTAAGTTCCATGTTTCCGAGCATGTGCTTAACGGTGTTAAGTTGTCAACATGGCTTCGCGAATCGACCGGAAACACGTGGTGGACACCGCCCTGCGGCTGCTCAACGACACCGGCCTCGAAGGGCTCACCCTCCGCCGGATCGCCAAGGAGCTGGACGTCCAGGCCCCCGCGCTCTACTGGCACTTCAAGAACAAGCAGGAGCTGCTGGACGAGATGGCCACGGAGATCTTCCGGCGGCTGTCCGCACCGGTCACGGAGGGCCACTCGGTCACGGAGCAGTACGGCACCACCTGGCAGGACGCCGTCCGCGGCGCCTGCCGCGGACTGCGCGGCACCCTGCTGTCCTTCCGCGACGGCGGCAAGGTCTTCAGCGGTACGCGGATGACCGGCGGTGAGTACGCCGCACCGATGGAGTTCCTCCTGCGGCGGCTGACCGACGGAGGCTTCACCTTGCGGGCCGCGACACGTGTCTGGTGGACCGCGTACAACTTCACCATCGGCCTGGTGATCGAGGAGCAGTCGGTCCACCCCGTGCCCGACGACCACGACGTCCGCGACCCCGCCTACGACCTCACGCAGCGCCAGGCCCGCTTCGGCGACGTGTACCCGCTGATGGCGGAGGCCGGGACGTACATGTTCGGGAAGATGGACGAAGGGTTCGAGGCCGGACTCGACCTCATCCTGGCGGGCGCGGAGGCCACGCTGCGCGGGGCGCGCGCCGGGGAGTGAGGGGGCGCGCCGGGGGCGGCCCGCCCTTGGCGCCGGCGCGGAGGGGCCGCGTCAGCCCGTACGCCCTCGGCGCCCGGCGCGGACACGCCCCCGCGTCAGCCCGTACGCCGAGGCGCGATCGCCCGCTTCAGCACCGGTGTCAACGGCCGCTCCACCCACCGGTGCAGCACCCACGCCAACAGCAGCATCACCGCGATCGTCAGCCCCAGCGTCACGGCGGAGGGGATGCCCAGGGAGCGGTGGAGAGCGCCGACCACGACCCAGCCGAGGTGCTCGTGGACGAGGTAGAACGGGTAGGTCAGGGCGCCCGCGACGGTCAGCCAGGGCCAGTCGACGCGGCGGAAGGCGCCCAGGGCCACGGCGGCGACGACGGCGAAGCCGCAGGTCACGATGGCGATGACGACGATCGCCGAGCGGTGCGGGAAGGTGTGCGCCGTGTGCGGGTGCCACAGTTCGGCGACCGCGTGGTGCTGCCCCAGCAGCCAGCCGGTCAGTACGATCGCCCAGGCCACCGGATCGCGCCAACCGAAGCGGTGCAGCAGGTACAGGCCGATGCCGCCGATGAAGAACGGCGCGTACCGCGGCATCAGGACCACATCGAGGAACGGCTGGTGGGCCGCCTGCGCCAGCACGGCGGCCAGCGTCCAGCCGGCGCAGAAGACGACGACCCGGCCGCGGGTGGCGCCGGGCAGCACCACACACAGCGCGAACAGCGCGTAGAACCGCATCTCCGCCCAGAGCGTCCAGCACACCCCCAGCACCCGGGGGACGCCCAACGGCATCTGGAGCATGGTCAGGTTCGTCAGGACGTCGCTCGGCGCCAGGGCGCGGAACGCGACCCACGGCAGCGCGAAGACGGCGGTGACCAGCAGGATCGCCACCCAGTAGGCCGGATAGAGCCGGGAGACGCGGGAGGCGGCGAAGGAGCGCAATCGTTTCAGCCCGGGCGCGGCCCGGTCGGACGAAGGGTGGGCGACGGGCGGGGCCCAGCCGCTGAGGCAGATCACGAACCCGCTGATGACGAAGAAGACCTGGACGCCGAGGCACCCGTAGGCGAACCACTGCGAGGCGGTGGGGAACTCCTGCGCCGGGGAGGCCCCCCACGCCCGGGATATCTCCCCGTTCCGCCCGCCGTAGTGGTAGAGCGCGACCATCAGCGCGGCCAGCAGCCGCAGCCCGTCCAGCGCCCGCAGCCGGGGCGCCGCGCGCCGCCCGCCCCGTACGGCGGTACGGGCGGGCGCGGGCGCGGCCTGAGTGAGCTGGGCGGTCACCGGGACAGCGCCCGCTTCTTCAGGCGCCGCCGGACCGCGCGGGCGCGGCGCGCCACGCGGCGGACCGCGGCGTTGCGCGGGATGAACGACAGCTGCGAGGGGATCGCGCCGGGCAGCGCGAGCGCGGTGAGCCGCCGGCGCTTGAAGTAGCGGCGGGTGTAAGCGTTCAGATGCGCCGTGAGGTAGCGCTCGGCGACCGGCCGCAGGTCGGGGTGGAGCTGGTGCTGCATGGCGTAGCCGACCGCGCCGAGCAGGCCGGTCAGGTCCCCGGGGGCGGGTGGTGCGCCGTCCCCGGTGAGGTCGGGGACGAGGGCGTCGACGAGGGTGACGGGCACGCGGTTGCTGTTCTGGTACGGCGTCAGGCGCTCCAGCAGCAGTTCGGTGCCGGTCCTGGCGGTCGGCAGCCCGTAGAACGCGGAGGCCGTCAGCAGGGCGGTGGAGAAGCAGCCGACGACCAGCGCGGGCCGCATCGTGCGGTAGACCGCCTCGGCGAGCACCGGCCGCTCCAGCACGGTCAGTGCCACGTCCAGCCGCTCCGCCTCCTCCTCCAGCAGCCGCGACCAGCGGGCCGGCGCGGAGGGGTGCGGCTTGAAGACCACCTCGCGGTGGCCGCGGGCGGCGGCGCCGCGCACCATCCGCACATGCAGGTCCTCCTCCTCCTGCGGGGTGAGGATGTCCAGCGCGGAGAGGTATTGGCCCAGCAGGAGGGCGCCGCCCTCGGGCAGTCCGGGGACGTCGCTCGCGTCCGCGAGGTCGTCGAGGACCGTGGTGAAGGCCGCGCTGGGGACCGCCTCGGACGGGACGCCGAACTCGGTGAGCAGCAGCGGCTCCAGGCCCGGGACCAGGTCGAGGTGGAGCAGACGGCCGACGCGGGTGCCGATGAGCGGGTCGAGCTTGTTGCGGGTGGGGCCGTAGCTCATCAGGCCGTCGGCGTAGACGTCGATCGGCGCGTCGGGGAACAGCTGCGCCACCGCCTGCGCCGGGTTGACCTGGATCGACTCGACGACCAGCGCCACGCGGTCGTCGCCCAGGCCCCACAGCAGCCGCAGATGCCGCTCCCACAGGGGCGCGTCGTCGGGGCGCGGGGACCAGCCGCCGGGGTGGAACGGGCTGATCGCCTCGTTCCAGGACAGGACGCGGTCGAAGCGGCCGCGCAGCCGGTCGAAGCCCGGCAGGGTGTCCAGGGCCGGGGTGGTCTCCGGGGTGGTGGCGTTGTTGCTGACGAGCAGGAGGTTGCGGCCGGCGGGCGGGAAGAGGCCGCTGTCCAGGGCGGCGGCCAGGGTCGCCGCGCCGTAGAGGGTGGACGCGAGGAAGATCCGGGTGAGGGGGCGGGCGGGCATCAGGCGGCGACCTCCGGGGAGGGGCTGCCGCCCCGGCCGGGCGGGAGGGGGGTCCTGGGGGAGGGGCGGCGGCGCAGGCGGCGCAGCCGGGAGGCGCGCTGGACATCCATCGAGTCGAGGGCCTCCTTCAGTACGTCCTGCGGCATGCGTTTCATCGCCGCCGCACTCATGTCCCGCAAAGTCCTGGCCACCTGCGGCTCGAATCGTTCGATCGAACCGAGATGGTGGGAAATGATGGCGCAATAGGTGCGCACCGCTTTCGGGAGAAGCCGGTCCGCCTCGCGGTCCCGGGCCGTTTCCTCGATGACCTGGTCGAAAGCGCGCAGGAAATCCAATTGCCGTACGTCACCGATCTGCGTGAGCGAGGACGCCACCCCGCGCCGGTAGAAAACACCGAGCAGACCGACGACCGCCATGGACGACGCCTCGCGGTGCAGCCGCCAGATCCACGGGCGGTCCTCGGCGGTCCGCAGCCCGTGCCGGAAGTGCAGCAGCCCGTCGTCCAGCAGCCGGCGGTGGTAGATGCCCGCCCAGGCGTAGGCGTAGTCGACGGAGGTGGAGCGGTCGGCGGGCAGGATCAGCTCCCGCGGGTCCATGACGACCCCCCGCTTGCCGTGCGGGACGCGGTGCACCGTACGGGCCCTGCGGGTGCACTGCACATGGTCGGTGCGGACGAAGTCGCACCCCAACTCCTCGATGACGGTGAGGAGTTCCTCGTAGTAGCCGGGGGCGAGCCAGTCGTCGCCGTCGAGGAAGGTGACGTACGTGCCGCGGGCCGCGTCCAGCCCGGTGTTGCGGGCGGTGGCCAGACCGCCGTTGCGCTCGTGCCGCAGCAGCCGGGCGCCCGGCAGCTCCCGCTCGGCGCGCTCCAGGATCTGCGGCGTCCGGTCGCGGGAGCAGTCGTCGACGAGCAGGAACTCGAAGTCCTCGCGGGCGTTGGCCGCCAGGCTTCTGAGGGTGTCGGGCGCGTATGTCTGCACGTTGTAGAACGGCACGATGACGGAGAGCTTGACCACCCGCGTGACATTAGGCGCGCCACCCGCCCTTCGTCCTTACGCGACCCGGACTTCATGGTGAACGAAGAATGGCGGAACGGTTAACCGGTCCGCGTCGCGGGGCGGTTCGATCACCGGCGATCGGCTGTTAACCCGTTGTTGCAGCCCAGTTGGTTTTCCGAGCGAAAAGCCTTCTTAAAGTCATCGGCGTGCCATCACCTCTCCCTCCCGGACCGCGTGTCGCGGTACTCGCCGATTCGGACACCCGCTGGAAATGGGGCGCCCTCACCGCGCGCCGCCTCCTGCCGGACGCCCGACTCGACGGCTACCTCCTGCGCGGCCGCGCCACCCCCACGGTCCGCCAGCTCGACGAGGTCGGCGCCCGCGCCGACGCCCTGCGCGAGATCCGCGCCGTCGACTTCCTGGACCTGATGCGGGACAGGGCGACGGCGGACGCCGCCCGCGAGCGCTACGACCTCGTCGTCCTGGCGTGCGTCGGCGGCGCGGTCCAGGCCGTCCTGCACGGACTCGCCCGGGTGTGGCAGGGCGCGGCACACCGGCCCGTCGTGGCCACCGGATACGTCGGAGTGGTCTACGAGAAGCTCGCCGACGGACTGCTGCTGCGGCACGGCGCCGACCTCGTCCTCGCCAACTCCCGCCATGACGCGGAACGGTTCCGCGCGGTCTACCGGGGGGTGGGCGCGGACGACGGCGCGGTCGTCGAGTGCGCGCTGCCCTTCCTCGGGGGCGCGCCCCACCGCCGGGACGGCGGCCCGTGCCGCACGGTGGTGTTCGCCGCCCAGCCCTCCGTACCGGAGAGCCGAGCCGACCGGACGTATCTGCTGCGCAGGGTCGTGGGGCACGCCCGGCGGCACCCCGACCGCGAGGTCCTGCTCAAGCTGCGCAGCAAACCCGGCGAGCACACCACCCACATCGAGGAACTGCCGTACCAGAAGCTCGCCGCGAAGGTCCCCGGCGGCCTGCCCGCCAACTTCCGTCTGGTCTACGGCAACATGGGCGAGGTCCTGGACCGCACCGACCTCCTCGTCACCGTCAGCTCGACCGCCGCCCTGGAATCCCTGCACCGCGGCATCCCCACCGCCGTCCTCACCGACCTCGGCATCCGCGAGATCCTCGGCAACCACCACTTCCTCGGCTCCGGCTGCCTCGCCTCCTGGGACGCACTGGACGCCGGCCACCTGCCGCACCCCGACACCCAGTGGCTCGCCCGGCAGGGCGTCGCCGCCGACGGGACCTACGCCACCGCCTTCGACGCCGCCCGCGCCCGCGTCACCGCCCTGCGCACCGGCGGCCCCCTCCCGCCGGTCACCCCCTACTACACCCCGCGCACCGCCCCCGGATACCTCCCCGGCATCCTCGCCCGCCACGGCCTCGACCCGCACGGCGCCCCGCTCGCCACCGTCCGCGCCGAGGGCGCCGAACCCCCCGGCACCTTGCGCAGGATCGCCCGCGACACCGTCCGCGAGGCCGCCCGCGGCGCCTACCGCCACGGCGTCCAGCGCGTCGCCCCCGCCATCCGCCGCTGGGGGCAGCTGTGACCACCGCCCCGCACCACCCCACCCCCCACGGACCGCGGAAGGACCCCGACATGCCGCAGCAGCCCGCGCCGAGCGGACCCGCAGTGATCGCCGTGATCCCCGCCCGCGGCGGCTCCAAGGGCGTCCCCGCCAAGAACCTCGCCGCCGTCGGGGGCGTCCCGCTGGTCGCCCGCGCCGTCCGCGCCTGCCGCGACGCCCGGATCGTCACCGACGTCGTCGTCTCCACCGACGACGCGGGCATCGCCGCCGCCGCCCGCACCGCCGGGGCCGTGGTGATACGCCGTCCCGCCGACATCGCGGGCGACACCGCGACCAGCGAGGCCGCCGTCCGGCACGCCCTCGACGCCTACGAGGCCGAGCACGGCGTCCGCGTCGGCACCGTCCTCCTCGTCCAGTGCACCAGCCCCTTCCTCGTCCCCGAGGACATCGAGCACACCGCGGCCGCGGTCGCCGAGGGCGGCGCCGACAGCGCCCTGACCGTCGCCCCCTTCCACGGCTTCGTCTGGCGGGACGGCGACGATGCCGCCGACACCACCGGCGGACACGGCGTCAACCACGACAGGTCCCACCGGCCGCGCCGCCAGGACCGCCCCCAGGACCTGCTGGAGACCGGCGCCGTCTACGCCATGGACGCCGACGGGTTCCGCGCCGCCGGCCACCGCTTCTTCGGCCGCACCGAACTGGTCCGCACCGACCCCGCCCGCGTCCTGGAGATCGACGACCCCCACGACCTCGCCCGCGCCCGCGCCCTCGCCCCGCTGCTCGACGCCCCCCGCCCCGGCGCCCTCCCGGCCCGCGACGACATCGACGCGGTCGTCCTCGACTTCGACGGCACCCAGACCGACGACCGGGTACTGATCGACGCCGACGGGCGGGAGATCGTCGCCGTGCACCGCGGCGACGGACTCGGCATCGCGGCCCTGCGCCGGGACGGACTGAAGCTGCTGATCCTCTCCACCGAGCAGAACCCCGTCGTCGCCGCCCGCGCCCGCAAACTGCGCCTGCCCGTCCTGCACGGCATCGACCGCAAGGACCTCGCCCTCAAGCAGTGGTGCGAGGAGACGGGTGTGGCGCCCGAGCGGGTGCTCTACGTCGGCAACGACGTCAACGACCTGCCGTGCTTCGACCTCGTCGGCTGGCCCGTCGCCGTCGGCTCCGCGCACGACGTGGTCCGCGGCGCCGCCCGCGCCGTCACCGTCCACCCCGGTGGCGGCGGCGCGATCCGCGAGATCGCCACCTGGCTGCTCGGCCCGTCCCTCTGACACCGAGCGGTCCCACGACCCCTTTGCCCCCCGTTTCCCCACAGAAGGAACCACCCTCATGAGCACGAACTCCCGCATCCGCACCCTCGGCGACCGCGAGGTCGGCCCCGGCCGCCCCGTCTACGTCACCGGCGAGATCGGCATCAACCACAACGGCGACCTGGAGAACGCGTTCGCGCTGATCGACGCCGCCGCCGACGCCGGCTGCGACGCGGTGAAGTTCCAGAAGCGGACCCCCGAGATCTGCACCCCGCGCGACCAGTGGGACGTCGAACGCGACACCCCCTGGGGCCGGATGACCTACATCGACTACCGCCACCGCGTGGAGTTCGACGAGGAGGGCTACCGCGCCATCGACGAGTACTGCCGCAAGCGCGGCATCGCCTGGTTCGCCTCCCCCTGGGACGTCGAGTCCGTCGCCTTCCTGGAGAAGTTCGGCGTCCCCTGCTACAAGGTCGCCTCCGCCTCCCTCACCGACGACGAGCTGCTGCGCGCCATGCGCGCCACCGGCCGCACCGTGATCCTCTCCACCGGCATGTCCACCCCCAAGCAGATCCGGCACGCCGTCGAGGTCCTGGGCAGCGACAACATCCTCCTCTGCCACGCCACCAGCACCTACCCGGCCAAGGCCGAGGAGCTGAACCTGCGCATGATCAACACGCTCCAGGACGAGTACCCCAACGTCCCCATCGGCTACAGCGGCCACGAGACCGGCCTCCAGACCACCCTCGCCGCCGTCGCCCTCGGCGCCGCCTTCGTCGAGCGCCACATCACCCTCGACCGCGCCATGTGGGGCTCCGACCAGGCCGCCTCCGTCGAACCCGGCGGCCTCGCCCGCCTCGTCCGCGACATCCGCACCATCGAGGAGTCCCTCGGCGACGGCGTCAAGAAGGTCTACGAGAGCGAACTCGGCCCGATGAAGAAGCTCCGCCGCGTCGCCGGCGTCGTCGCCGAGGCGGAGGCCACGGCGGGACGCGCCCCGGCCGCGGTCTGACGACGGGACGGCGGACACCACCGTGACCTCATCCGACGGGACCCGCGGCACCCCGCACGACGCCGGGCGGGTCCCCTCCCCCAAGGCGGCGGGAACTCCCGCCCGCCGCCTTGCGGGGATGCCCCGGCAGCGCGGACGACGCGCCACCGACCGGGACACCGCGGCCGGCGTCGAACCTCCCGACGACACCGGCACCCTCGCCTTCGTCGAGAGCCCGGTCCAGCTCCTCAACGTCCTCGAATGGGCCCACACCACCGTGAGCGCCCGCCTCACCGTCGTCGTGCTCGCCCCCCACGACCCGATGACCCGCGGCCAACTCCGCAGAATGGCCGAACTCGCCCGCGAGGAGGGTCACACCGTCCGCTGGGAAGAGGCGCGCGGCGGCGCGAGCGCCCCCCTGCGCACCATCGGACAGCTCGCTCCCCTCCTGCGCCGCGCCCGCGGCATCGTCATCGGCGACCCGTTCTCCCGCTACGTCCAGCTGCTGCTCACCCTCACCCGCGCCGCCGACCTCGTGGTGGTCGACGACGGCACCGCCACCATGGAGTTCATCGCCCAACTGGCGCGCGGCGAACGCCTGGTGCGCTGGCACCGCCACGGCAGCGGACGCGGGGCGCGGGACCTGCTCTTCGAGCCGTTCGCCACCCTCGCGCGCCGGCGCCTCAGTCCCGCGCACGGCGTCGAAGGACGCACCGTCGGCCTCTTCAGCTCCATGCCCGTCGACCCGCCCCCCGGCGTCCGCGTCACCCCCAACGACTTCGCCTGGACCCGCGGCCGCTTCGGCCCGCCCCGCCTCACCCGCGGCGCGGACATCGTCGGCACCTCCCTCGTCGAGACCGGCGTCGTCGACACCGAGCGCTACCTGGAGGCCGTCCGCACCCTCGCCCGCACCCACGGCGCCGCCCGCTACTTCGCCCACCGCCGTGAACACACCGCCAAACTCCACCGGCTGGCCACCGAGACCGGCCTGGAGGTCGTCCGCCCCGACCTGCCCCTGGAACTCATCGCCCGCCGCGGCCCCGTGGGACGGCGCATCCTCAGCTTCCCGTCCACCGTCGTCCACACCCTGCCCCTCGCCCTCCGCGGGACCGGCGCCGAGGTCGCGGTCTGCGACATCGACCCGGCCTGGCTGACACGGAACGCCTCACCCCGCGCCCAGGGCTTCCTCGACGGCGTCACGGGAACGGCACGGGCCGTCCGCAGGCTCCCTCCGGCCACCGGATGACGGGCCGCGCCGGCCACGGTGAAACCCGGGGTCATACCCGGGAGGAGGACGGTCCATGCACCTCCCGGTCCGGATTTTTTCCCCTGGTGGGCTGAACTTTTGTTGATACAGGGACAGTTGCGCCGTTCGGACGCCTAATCTTCACCAGGTGAACCAACTGATGTCCCGCTCCGCCGATACCGACGACCATCCCTCCGGCCGGCAACTTCCCGGCACCCTCCCCGAGTCGCTGCGCACCGAACTCATCGCCTTCCGCCGCGACTTGCACATGCACCCAGAACTGGGCCACCAGGAACACCGGACCACCGCCGCCCTCAAGGCGCGGCTGGAAAAGGCCGGTCTCGCCCCCCGCGTCCTGGACACCGGCACCGGTCTGGTGTGCGACATCGGCACCCGCCCGGACGAGCGCCCGCGCACGCCCGACGGTGCGGAACCGGCCGGCGGCCTCCCCCTCCTGGCGCTGCGCGCGGACATCGACGCCCTCCCCATCCCCGACACCAAGACCGTCGACTACCGCTCCACCGTCCCCGACCGCGCCCACGCCTGCGGCCACGACGTGCACACCGTCGTCGTCCTCGGCGCCGGACTGGTCCTCGCCGACCTCGCCCGCCGGGGCCTGCTGCCGCGCCCGGTCCGGCTGGTCTTCCAGCCCGCCGAGGAGGTCCTGCCCGGCGGCGCGGGCGACGCCATCGCCTCCGGCGCCCTGGACGGCGTCGGCCGCATCCTCGCCGTGCACTGCGACCCCCGCGTCGACGCCGGCCGCATCGGACTGCGCGCCGGCGCGATCACCTCGGCCTGCGACCGCCTGGAGGTCGCCGTCGACGGCCCGGGCGGCCACACCGCCCGCCCCCACCTCACCACCGACCTCGTCACCGCGGCCGCCCGTATCGCCGTCGACGTACCGGCCCTGCTCGCCCGCCGGGTGGACTCCCGCTCCGGCCTCGCCGTCACCTGGGGCCGGCTCCACGCCGGGCACGCCTGCAACGTCATCCCGCAGCGCGCCGAACTCTCCGGCACCGTCCGCTGCCTGGAACGCGACGCCTGGCGCCACGCCCCCGACCTCGTCCATGCCGCGATCGACGAGGTCGCCGCCCTGCACGGCACCAAACCGCAGATCACCTACGTCCGCGGCGTCCCCCCGGTGGTCAACGAGACGGACTCCGTCCGGCTCCTGCACGCCGCGATGGCCGCCCGCCGCGGCGCCGACACCATCGAGGGCACCGAACAGTCCCTCGGCGGCGAGGACTTCTCCTGGTACCTCGAACACGTCCCCGGCGCCATGGCCCGCCTCGGCGTCCGCACCCCCGGCGACCTCAGCCGCTACGACCTCCACCGCGGCGACTTCGACGTCGACGAACACGCCATCCAGGTCGGCGTCGAACTCTTCACGGCGGCGGCGCTGCTGGATGCCGGGGCACGGTAGGGGGTGTTTGTTCCGCCGGGCCGGCCCTCTCCGCTACGGAAGGGGAACGGCCCGGCGGCCGTCGTGCCGGGCGAGTGGCCAAGCCGTCGCGGCCCCGCCGGCCGCCGCTACCGGGGCCACGGGGCCGGCTCGGGACGGCGGTACCACCACCAGCCCCGATCCGGGCCGGTGGCCCCGGGACCCGTGCGGCCGGTCCGGCCGATGACGGTCCCTTCCTCGTCGGGGACGGTGCGCCCGTCCAGGACATCGTCCAAGCGCCGGACCGCGTCCCGCAGCGGGGCGCCGACCGGTGCGGGAGCGGCCGCCGTGAGACGCGCGAGTTCGTCACGGAGCCGCAGATCGTCGCGGTACATGTCGAGGGGGTACCTTCCGGACGGCGCCCAGCCGGATTCCAAGCGGCGCACCATGCGCTCCCAGAGAAAGAGCGCGGTCCGGGCCTCGTACAGAGCGGTTCCGGGAGCGTCGTCGAACGCGGGAGGCGTTTCCGTGCCCCGCGCATTCCGCAGTGCCGTGACGTTTTCCGTGAACGTGTCCGTCGCGGGTGTCGGCACGCTCTGCGCGCGAAGGATCTCCGGCAGCTGCATCACCTTTGCGCGGGGAAGCCCGGGTACGGAATCCTCGACCGCCTCGACCGTGTAGACCGACGGCGCGTCGTCGCTGGTGTTCACCCGTGCCCGGGTCGTCAGACCGTCGGGGGTGACGAGCCAGTGGGCGCTGGGCAGGTTCTCCTCCGCGGAGTAGAGAACCGCGGAACGCGAAACGGACGCGAATTTCCGTGCGACGTACGCCTCCGGGGGAAGACCGGATTCCTCTGCCCGGACGTCGATGTCGAGGAGAAGGGAGACGTCACCGTGTACGGGGGAGAAGTCGCACAGGACGGCCGCTTCCCAGTTCCGGCTGTCCTGGTCGGCGTCGGCGTCGACGGCGTCGACCGAGGTCGCGCCGACATCGAAGCAGGACGCCAGGGAAGCGGAGACCTCGGCCGGCTGCAACGGACTCAGGAGCAAGAAGTTGTACGTCACGGCTTATGCGTTCCTTCGTATATGCTCAGCGCTTTCCGGACGGCTTCGGGGTTGTTGACGAAACGCGGCGCTCTGGTCAGTTGCGGTGCGGCATCGATATCGCCGTTCGCTTTGGCTATCTGCTGAAGTGCGGCGTACTCGTTCCGGTCCAGTTCGACGAAACCCGTTCCGGATATGGGGAACGCTGTGCCGTTCTCCTCTATCCCGTACCGTCGTCCGTTGATCTCGTACTCGTTGCCGTTGTTGGTGAGTCTCGCTTTCCCCTCGGCGATGTGCTCCAGATCCTTTTTGACCTCTTCCTCGTATCCGCGGAGGATGACCGTGTTCTTCGGTCTGATCTCTCCCCGGGCCGCTCCGCCGGGAGTGTGCCGGGAATTCGGCGGCCTGATGGTCTTTCCGCCGGCGCTTCCCTTGACGCCGGGCGTGACGGTCCAGCCGTCCCGCCCGCCGCGCATCATCCACGTCCCGCCCGCCGGTAACGGCCCCTCGCCGCCGAGGGCCAGGCGGGGGCCGAAGACGTCGGGGGTGAGGCCGTGCAGGGCGTTCCGGACGCCGCCCGCGTCCTTGAGGGCGCGGGCGGCGGTGCCCGTGCCGCCGAGGGCGCCGCCGAGGAGGGCGCCGGTGAGGCCGGCGTGCTGGAGTTCGGCGAGGTTGATGCCGTGCTGGTCGCCGAGGGCGATGCGGGTGCCCTGGACGGCGACGGCGTCGACGGTGATGGCTTCGAGGCCGCCGAGGGCGGCGGTGGCCAGCGCGCTGCCGATGATCGCGGCCGCGGTGGCGGAGAGGGTGACGCCCACCGCTTCGGCCGCCGCGACGACGGCCGTGGTCGCCGCCGCGGCAGCGGCCTCGCTGGCGCCGAAGGTGACGACGGCGAGTGCGGTGGTGACGGCGATGGTGGCTCCGAGGGCCGCCATCTCGTGCTCGATCCGCCGTTTGGCGTCGGCGACCTCGTCCGCGAACCGGTCCAACGCCATGGCCATGTCACGCGAGGAGGTGGCGAGATCGTCCAGATAACCCTTGCCGCCGCCGTGGTAGCGCCGCCAGAAGCCGTCGAACGCCTCGATCGACCGGCCCTTGTTGGTGTCGATGACCTCCCGTGCGGACCTGTGGCAGGCGGCCGTGCAGTCCTCCACGTCGTCGGCGTAGACACGCCACGCGCGGGCGGCCTCCCGTAACCGGTCCTCGTCGCCCTCGGGCCACCAGACGATCTTCTTGACGATGCTCTTGACCTCGTCGGCGGCGCTCACCGCCCGGCCCCGTCGAAGCCGGAGGCGCTGGAGCGGTCCGCCTCCCGGTGGTTGTCCGCCATGTCCCGCAGCGCCTTGTGGACACTGTCCAGCCCCTGGGCCAGTGCGTGGGCGGCCCGTTCGATCTCCGTGCGGTGCGGGGCGTAGCCGTCGTGGAACCGCCGGCCCGGTTCGTCGCCGCCCCAGGGATGCCCCAGGGACTCCAGCGCGTTCTTGAGCTTCGCCGTCGCCTTCTCCAGGGCGGCGGATTCCCTGTGGAAGGTCGCCGCCTCCGAATGGAGCTGGTCGGTGTCCACCTGGAAGCCGGTCATGCTCCCCCCTCGTGCCCGGTCTGCCTCGTTGTCCGAACCCGTGCGAGATGACTCCCCTCCCTTCTTCCCCGCAGCGGTTCACCTGATGGCGTGACAGCAGAACAGGGCCGGATGCTGACACCGGCCGGTCCGGCGCGGCGACGGATCTTTTGCCGTCAAAGCGGTGCATCGTGCGGAGAATGCGGCGAGGAAAAGGGCTCCGGTGTCACCTGGCGCATGTGCGCGGTAACCGTGCGGCGTTTTCCGTGGCGGGCCTACCGCCGCCGAATCCCGGTGGCAAGGCATTCGGCGGACGGAGGCGCGGGGTGCCGTCCGGAACGCCCGGCGCCGGGCCTTCCGCCCCCTGCGCGACGAATCGATAACGGCCATGCCGCAGAGGGTTTTGCGCCAGGTCTACGCGCGTTAATCTCCCGGCAGTCCGCGCCGATGGGGGCGCGAAAGCGAAGGGAAGGCCCCGTGCGTCGGGTCACCAGGATTTGCGCCACGGCCACCGCCACCGCGGTCCTCGCGCTCACCGCCACCGCGTGCGGGCAGAGTTTCGCCGAGGCCAACCGTGCCAAGCACGCCGGAGTCGGACTCGCCTTCGACATCGGCGGACGCGACGACCACTCGTTCAACGAGGCCGCCGCACGCGGCACCGAGCAGGCCCGCAAGAGCCTCGGCGTCAAGGTCAAGATGCTCACCGCCAAGAACGGGGAGACCGAGGCCGACCGCGAACAGCGGCTGAGTTCGTTCGCGGAGGCCGGCTACAACCCCGTCATCGGCGTCGGCTTCGCCTACAGCCAGTCCGTGCAGAACGTCGCCAAGGACTTCCCCGACACCACCTTCGGTGTCGTCGACGCCGTCCCCACCGGCAAGAACGTCGACGCGATGGTCTTCGCCGAGCACGAGGGCTCCTACCTGGCGGGCGTCGCCGCCGCGCTCAAGAGCAGGACGCACCGGGTCGGCTTCATCGGCGGCGTCAACAACGCGCTGATCCAGAAGTTCCAGGCCGGTTTCGAGCAGGGTGTCCGCGCCACCGACCCCAAGGCCGAGATCACGTCGCAGTACCTCTACCCGAACAACGACAAGGGCTTCAACGACCCGGCCGCCGCCAAGGCCAAGGCCGCCGGCATGCTCGACCACGACATCGACGTGATCTACACCGCGGCCGGCCAGTCCGGGGCCGGCGCCATCGAGGAGATCAGCAAGCACAAGGGCGCCTGGGCGATCGGCGTCGACTCCGACCAGTACCGGCAGGCCGGCCTCGCGCGGTACAAGAACTGCATCCTCACCTCCGTCGTGAAGAACGTCGATGTGGCGGTCTTCGACCTCATCAAGAGCGTCGAGGACCACAAGCCGCTGACCGGCGTCCATGTCTACGACGCCAAGCACGACGGTGTCTCGCTCGCCACCTCGGGCGGTTTCATCAAGGACATCCAGCCGCAGATCGACGCGGCCCGGAAGAAGATCGTCGAGGGCAAGGTGAAGGTCAAGGAAACGCCGTAACCCGGGACATCACGGCCCGGGGCGCCGCACCCGCCCCGGCGCTCCCGGCGCGCGGCGCGCGCCCGTCCCGTCCTCCCCCTTCCGCCCGTCCGCTCCTTCATCCCCGAGGGGAGTGCGCCATCAACGCAGCGCCCACGAGCAGCAGTCCGGCCGCCCCGGACGCCCCCGCCGTAGAACTCCGCGGCATCACCAAAAGGTTCCCCGGCGTCGTCGCCAACCACGACATCCACCTCACCGTGCGCCGTGGCACCGTCCACGCCCTGTGCGGCGAGAACGGCGCCGGCAAGTCCACCCTGATGAAGATCCTCTACGGCATGCAGAAGCCGGACGAGGGCACCATCACCCTGGACGGCACCGACGTCACCCTGCACACCCCGGCCGACGCGATCGCCCGCGGCATCGGCATGGTGCACCAGCACTTCATGCTCGCCGACAACCTCACCGTCCTGGAGAACACCGTCCTGGGCGCGGAGAAACTGCACGGCATCGGCGGCCGCGCCCGCGCCCGGATCGCGGAGATCTCGGACGCCTACGGGCTCGGCATCCGCCCCGATGTCCTCGTCGAGGACCTCGGCGTCGCCGACCGCCAGCGCGTGGAGATCCTCAAGGTCCTCTACCGCGGCGCCCGCACCCTCATCCTCGACGAGCCGACCGCGGTCCTCGTCCCGCAGGAGGTCGACGCGCTCTTCGACAACCTGCGGGAGCTGAAGTCCGAGGGACTGACCGTCATCTTCATCTCCCACAAGCTGGGTGAGGTGCTGTCGGTCGCCGACGACATCACCGTCATACGGCGCGGCACCACCGTCGCCTCCGTCGAACCGGCCGGGACCACGCCCGAGCAGCTCGCCGAGCTGATGGTCGGCAGCGAACTGCCGTCTCCGGAGACGCGCGAGTCGACCGTCACCGACGTGCCGATGCTGCGGGTCGAGGACCTGACGCTGACCGCCACCGACTCCGACGGGGTGGTCCGCACCGTCCTCGACGGCATCTCCTTCACCGTCCACAAGGGCGAGGTCCTGGGCATCGCCGGGGTCGAGGGCAACGGGCAGGCCGAGCTGGTCGAGGCCGTCATGGGCACCCGCCGTCCCGGCCACGGCACCGTCACCCTCGACGGCGCCGACCTCAGCCGCGCCTCCACCCGCGCCCGCCGCGAGGGCGGCATCGGCTACATCCCCGAGGACCGGCACCGCCACGGGCTGCTGCTGGAGGCCCCGCTGTGGGAGAACCGTATCCTCGGCCATGTGACCGAACGCCCCAACTCCAAGGGGCGGCTGCTCGACCTCGCCGGGGCCCGCGCGGACACCGAGCGGATCGTCGCCGAGTACGACGTCCGCACCCCCGGCATCGAGGTCACCGCGGCCTCGCTCTCCGGCGGCAACCAGCAGAAGCTGATCGTCGGCCGGGAGATGAGCCACCACCCCAAGCTGCTCATCGCCGCCCACCCCACCCGCGGGGTCGATGTCGGCGCGCAGGCGCAGATCTGGGAACAGATCCGTGCCGCGCGCCGCGAGGGGCTGGCGGTGCTGCTGATCTCTGCCGACCTGGACGAGCTGATCGGCCTGTCCGACACCCTGCGGGTGATGTACCGCGGACGGCTGGTCGCCGACGCGGACCCCGCCGTGATCACCCCGGAGGAGTTGGGCTCCGCCATGACCGGTGCCGCCAGCGGCCACCTCAGTGCCCCGGACGCCGCCCCGGCGCGGGACGGTGACGACGCATGAGCGCCGCCACGCCCCCGGCCCGGGGCGCCCTCGGACGCGCGACCCGCGACAGGATCGTCCTCGCCGTCGCCGCGCCCCTGCTCGCCCTCGTCGCCGCCGTCGCGATCAGCTCGCTGGTCCTGCTGGCGTCCGGCCAGGACCCGTTCCGCGCGTACGGGATCATGGCCGATTACGGCCACTACAGCGACAGCCAGGTCTGGATCCTCAACAAGTCGGTGCCGTACTACCTGTCGGCCCTCGCGGTCGCCATCGGCTTCCGCATGAACCTCTTCAACATCGGCGTCGACGGCCAGTACCGCCTCGCCGCCTTCGCCGCGGCCGCCGCCGGCGGCGCGCTGGTGCTGCCCGGCGCCCTCCAGATCGTGCTGCTCATCGTCATCGCCATGCTGGTCGGCGCCATCTGGTCCGGCATCGCCGGTCTGCTGCGCACCACCCGCGGCGTCAGCGAGGTCATCACCACGATCATGCTGAACTCGATCGCGGCGTCGGTCATCGGCTACTTCCTCCAGGACGGCCGCCTCGCGATCAAGGACGGGAACCTTCTGCACACCCGGTTCCTGCCGGAATCCAGCCACTTCTTCGCCTTCCCGACCCACCCCAAGCCGGTCTCCGGATTCGTGCTGATCGCGGTCGCGGCCGGCGCGCTGTACTGGTTCCTGCTCAACCGCACCCGCTTCGGGTTCGACCTGCGCACCGTCGGCGCCTCCGAGTCCGCCGCCGAGGCCAGCGGCGTCAGCGTCAAACGCATGATCGTCATCAGCATGCTGCTGTCCGGCGCCGCGGCCGGCCTGGTCGGCATGCCCACCCTGCTGGGCGAGTCCTTCCAGTACGGCACCGACTTCCCCGTCGGCATCGGCTTCACCGGCATCGCCATCGCCCTCCTCGGCCGCAACCACCCGGTCGGCATGGCCTTCGGCGCCCTGCTGTGGGCCTTCCTCGACCGCACCGGCTCCCGGCTGGAGTTCGAGGGCTATGCCCAGGAGATCGTCGGCGTCATCCAGGGCGTCATCGTCCTGTGCGTCGTCATCGCGTACGAGATCGTGCGCCGCTACGGGCTGCGCCTCCAGCAGCGCAAGGTCGGCGAGGAGCTGGCCGCCCGCAACCGTACGTCGGACCACAACGAGGCGGAGGTGTCCGCGTGAACGGCCGAACCGACCCGCGCGGGGGCACGCCCGCCGAGCGAAGCGAGGCAGCCGCATGAGCACGGACGTCAAGCCCGCGGCGGCGACCGCGGCCCCCGCGCCCGGCACACGCCGCAGACTCACCTACCCCTGGGTCCTGCTGATCCTCGCCGGGGCTCTTGTCGCCATCTCCGCGCTGCGGGCCGTCACCGGCGCCGGTGACCTCACCTCCACCGGCCAGTTCGGCGCCGCGCTCAGCGCCGCCGTCCCCATCGGCCTCGCCGGACTCGGCGGCCTGTGGGCCGAACGGGCCGGCGTGGTCAACATCGGGCTCGAAGGCATGATGATGCTCGGCTCGTTCGCGGCCGGCTGGATCGGCTGGCAGCACGGGCCGTGGGCCGCGGCGCTCGCCGGCGTCGTGGGCGGCGCGCTCGGCGGACTGGTGCACGCCGTCGCCACCGTCACCTTCGGCGTCGACCACATCGTCTCCGGTGTCGCGATCAACATCCTCGCGCTGGGCGCCACCCAGTACCTCGCCACCTTGTGGTTCGGCGCCGAGGGCAGTGCCGCGCTGAAGGCGGGCGGCAACGACAAGCAGTCCCCGCCGATGGCCGACATGCCGACGTTCACCGTCCCCGGCCTCTCCGACTGGCTGGCGCAGATCGCCTCCCACCACTGGTTCCTCGTCTCCGACCTCGCCGGGGTCCTCGGCGCCGCCGTCACCAACGTCTCCTGGCTCACCGTCGCCACCGTCGGCCTCTTCATCGGCAGCTTCTTCCTGCTGTGGCGCACCTCGTTCGGCCTGCGGCTGCGGTCGTGCGGTGAGGCGCCGGTCTCCGCCGAGTCGCTGGGCGTCAACGTCTACACGTACAAGTACGCCGCGGTGCTGGTCTCCGGCGCGCTCGCCGGGCTCGGCGGCGCCTTCCTCTCCATCGGCGTGCACTTCTACCAGGACGGGCAGACCGGCGGCCGCGGCTACATCGGCCTCGCCACCATGATCTTCGGCAACTGGCGTCCCGGCGGTGTCGCCATGGGCGCGGGCCTGTTCGGCTTCATGGACGCCATGCAGCTGCGCAGCGGCGGCCCCACCGTCCACGCCCTGCTGCTCGGCCTCGCCGCCCTGCTCGCCGTCCTCGCCCTGCTGCGGCTGCGGGCCGGCAAGCGCGCCCAGGCCGCGGTGGCCGGCGCCTTCGCCGTACTCCTGGTCGTCTGGTACGCGGTGGCCGACACCGTGCCGCTGGAACTCGTCGAGGCCAGCCCCTACATCGCTACCCTGCTGGTACTGGCCCTCTTCTCCCAGCGGCTGCGGCCGCCGAAGGCGGGCGGCAGACCCTACCGCCGAGGACAAGGCGTATGACGCACGACGTGCCGGTCGACTGGACCGCACTGCGGGCACGGGCCCGGGACGCGATGTCCCGGGCCTACGCCCCGTACTCCGGCTTCCCCGTAGGCGCCGCCGCCCTCGTGGACGACGGCCGCACCGTCACCGGCTGCAACATCGAGAACGCCTCCTACGGACTCACGCTGTGCGCCGAATGCGGCCTGGTCTCCGCCCTGTTCGCGGGCGGCGGCGGGCGGCTGACCGCCTTCACCTGCGTCGACGGCGCGGGCGAACTCCTCGTCCCCTGCGGCCGCTGCCGCCAGCTCCTGTACGAGCACGGCGGGCCGGGACTGCTGCTCGACACGCCCGCCGGCGTACGCACCCTGGCCGACCTGCTGCCGGACGCCTTCGGGCCGGGGCATCTGGGGCGTTAGGGGCTCACGCGGCGTACGGTGGGCCCTCGCTGCCCCTGCGTCTATGCGTGGAGAACAAGGGGGCGCCCGAGCCCGCGTAACACCCTGTAACCACTTGCCTGAACCGATCAGCCGGGCGCGCCCCGTAATCCAGCGGGACGCGCCCGGCCCTCGCATCTTTCTTCAGGGCGCGGAGGTCGTCTGCGAACGGATGGCGAATGCCGAGTGTCCCGGCTTGAGATGCGGGCTCAGCACCGGCTCTACCCCTCGCACAGTGGCTGTCCAAGATGTGCAGCTGTTTGGGCGGCATCTTTGTGGGTCAGTGCGACGACCACCGCCGTCAGGGGAATCATCAAGCCGGCGATGAGGACGAAGAGCGTCGGGAGCCAGCTGTGCCAGCCGGAAGCGGTCGGGAGCCCGTCGCGTCGCGCGGCGTAGGAAAGCGCCAGGTGGACGAGGAGAGCCGCCAGGGCGGCGAGCAGGGCGCCGTAGGCGAAAGCGAAGTGCGTCCACGGCACCGCCATATAGCGGCAGGCAGCCGACTGGTGGTGAACATGGGCGGTGGACAGCGCGAACGTGGTGATGAGACAGCCGATGGCGGCCAGCGAAAGCAGCGGTACGGCAACCGCTCGGACCTGCGAGCGCCGCGCAGCGGGCTGTGTGACGGTCTCGGTCATACCTGTCTGTCAGTACCAATCCGGGTGCGGGCGGACGATGCGGATGTTCTGCTGCCCCTCGGCCTTTTCCGTTGTCGGCAGCCGGCCTTCCAGACTCACGTTCTGGTACGAGTCCTGGTGCTGGGTGTACTTGATTTCACCGTCCGGCATGACGGCCGTGACCACGGAGGCGTGATGGGTATTGCCGTGCTCGATATGTTCGTTGGGGCCCTGTTGTTCGTAATAGATGATGTCGCCGGGCCGGGCCTGGGACGGCGGCACTTCCTCCCCGCCATGCTTGAGCATAAAGTTCTGCTGGTTCTCGGCACCGGCCCATGACTTGGAGTAGTACATGCTGGTGTCCCACCAGTCGATGCCGATGCCGCTCTCGTGGCCCCAGGTGTCGTCGCCGCGTGCGCCGTCCCACGGATCGAGCTTCTTCTGCATGCCGGCGTGGTCGAGCGCTTGGGAAACGAAGTTGGTGCAGTTGTTGTCGAACTGGACCGGGTCGTCCTTGTTCCAATTTTCCAGTGCGTACTCCACCATTGCGACCCGGTCGAACTTCCCGTCCGTGCCCCGCATTTCGCGCTTGACGTTCTCGGGTATTCCGTCGAGGTGCGCGAGCCTGACCGGCTCGGCCCGCGTCAGGTCGTACTGCTGCTTCTCACTCAGTCCGTTCCACCAGGCGCGTACGGCTGCCGGGTCGGTGTTCTGCGGGGGAATGTCGGCGGCGAGCATGTCCATCTCGACGTGCGACGCGGTGTTCTGCTCCTTGAGCGCCTTGTCCGGGTCGTCGATCTTGACCGCAGCCGTCAGGCGTGACAACTCGGCCTTCGCCCGTTGGTCCGCCTCGGTCGCCTGCCGCAGCGCTTGCTCGCGCAGGGCGACGATTTCGGTGTACGCCTGCTGCTTGTCCGCGTCCGCCGGGCACTCCAGGGGCATCCCGTCGTCATTGAGCGGGAGGTCATGGGCGCGTGCGAGGTCGGTGAGCTGATGAGCGGTGCTCATGGCCAGTTCCAGGCTGGTGTGCATGCCTTCCATGACCATTTTGACGCTGAGCAGCAGGTCGTAGGCCGACTCCAGTTGATTGGCCAGTCTCACGAAGTCGCCGGCCGCGGCCGCGCCCACCTCGTCGGCCCAGTTGTCGGCGAGCGGCTTGGCGCCCTGCTCGCGCACGTCGTGCGCGGCGTTCAAGGCGTACTTGGCCAGCGCCGCCCAGTCGCCCGCAGCGTCCTTCCACTTCTGGGGACGGGCGCTGATGAGTTCCGCGTACGTGACCACGGTCAGTGCCTCCCCAGGTCTGCCATGGCGGCCCTCAGCCGTGCGACCGCTTCTTGGTCGGCGTCGTCGTAACTGTCGGCGGAATCCTGTAACCGCTGCGCCAAGTCCCCCATTTTCTTGGCGAGTCCGACCATGTGTTCTTCCCAGGTGTCCCGGCACACCAACAGAGTGTCTCCACATTCCCAGAACATGTGGTCGCGGTAGACGTCGTCAGTGCTGTCGAGTGCATGCTGCATCCGCCGCTGGGTGTCGCTCGACAGCGCCTTCATGTCCTCGCCGGTGCCACGCACCTTCGTCGTATTTACCCGCACGTCACTCATCGGTTCCCCCTGCCCTGTGAACGCCTCGGACGGCACATAGCGACTCCTACGCATGCGCCATGTGCATGACTTATAAAGTGCTACGGCAAGAGGTCCGGCGCAACATCGCGGCCAGGGGGCGTTGCCGTCCGCGCGATGTGGTCGTGGGACCTGGACCACGTCACCCCGTCAGTTGTTCTGCCTGGCTCAGCGTCCGCTGCGGGTTGCCGGCGACCTCCACGGTCTGCGTGTCCGCAGCCATCGCAGAAATCCCCCCGCACCCCTTATCGCGTCCCGAGCACCTGGGGCAGGCGCCGGCGGGGGCCGTCGGCGCATCCGGAGGGCCCTCGCCGCCAGTGCGTCTATGCGTGTAGAACAGCCCTGCGAAGAGCACCGCCCACGAAAGGAAGCCCCATGGCCATGGACGTCATCTCCGTCATCCGCACCAAGCGGGACGGCGGCGCGCTGACACCCGAACAGATCGACTGGGTGATCGACGCCTACACCCGGGGCGAGGTCGCCCACGAGCAGATGTCGTCCCTGGCGATGGCGATCTTCCTCAACGGCATGGACCGCGCCGAGATCGCCCGCTGGACCGCCGCCATGATCGCCTCCGGCGAGCGCATGGACTTCTCCTCCCTCACCCGCCCCACCACCGACAAGCACTCCACCGGCGGCGTCGGCGACAAGATCACCCTGCCGCTCGCCCCGCTCGTCGCCGCCTGCGGCGCCGCCGTCCCCCAGCTCTCCGGCCGCGGCCTCGGCCACACCGGCGGCACCCTCGACAAGCTGGAGTCCATCCCCGGCTGGCGCGCCCAGCTCTCCAACGCGGAGATGCTCGGCGTCCTGCGCGACGTCGGCTCCGTCATCTGCGCCGCGGGCGAGGGCCTGGCGCCCGCCGACAAGAAGCTCTACGCGCTCCGCGACGTCACCGGCACCGTCGAGTCCCTGCCGCTCATCGCCTCCTCCATCATGTCCAAGAAGATCGCCGAGGGGACCGGCTCCCTCGTCCTGGACGTCAAGGTCGGCTCCGGCGCCTTCATGAAGGACCTCGACAGCGCCCGGGAACTCGCCTCCACCATGGTCGGCCTGGGCACCGACCACGGCGTACGGACCGTCGCCCTGCTCACGGACATGGCCACGCCGCTCGGCCTGACCGCCGGCAACGCCCTCGAAGTCCGCGAGTCCGTCGAGGTCCTGGCGGGCGGCGGCCCCCGAGACGTCGTCGACCTCACCCTCGCCCTGGCCCGCGAGATGCTCGACGCCGCCGGCCTCACCGACGCCGACCCGGCCGCGGCCCTCGCCGACGGCTCCGCCATGGACCACTGGCGCCGCATGATCACCGCCCAGGGCGGCGACCCCGACGCCCCCCTCCCCGTCGCCCGCGAACAGCACGTCGTCACCGCCCCCGCCACCGGCGTCCTCACCTCCCTCGACGCCTACGCCGTCGGCCTCGCGGCCTGGCGCCTCGGCGCGGGCCGCGCCCGCAAGGAGGACCCGGTCCAGGCCGGCGCCGGCATCGAACTCCACGCCAAGCCCGGCGACCCCGTCACGGCCGGCCACCCCCTGCTCACCCTCCACACCGACACCCCTGAAAAGTTCGACCACGCCCTCTCCGCCCTGGAGAACGCCTGGACCGTGGCACCGCAGGGGACGGAGTTCGCGGCGGGGTCCGTGGTGCTGGAGAGGGTTGGGTGAGCTGGGGTTTCCTCGTACGGGTGAGAGTGGGACGTGGACCTGCGCGTGGACCGTTCGACATGCTGGGATCGGTGTCGACCGAGTGAGGAGACCGCCATGAGTGCACTCCCCGCCGACCCTGTTCCGGGCCGGCACTGGGAAGAGCTGATCCGGTTCTGGGAAGAGTCGGACTGGCCCGAGGGCAGCAGGGTGGAGATCATGGGTGGATTCATCGTCGTGACACCACCACCTTCCGCGTCCCACAACCGCATCGCCGAGATCGTCCACCGCCGCCTGTACACCGTGCTTGCCGAGGACCGCGGGGCGTTCGAGACGCTGGGTGTCGCCCATCCTTCCCGCGGCCGCCTCTGCGTCCCGGACCTCGTGGTGCTGCCCTACGAGGTCGTGGACCAACTGGGGCAGGGAGAGCCCGCGCCGCTCACAGCGGCCGAACTGGTCGTCGAGGTCACCTCGCCGTCCAACGCCGTCCACGACCGGATCAACAAGGCGGCCGCCTACGCCCAGGCGGGCATCCCGCTCTACCTCATCATCGACCGTTTCGCCCCCACAGGCCCCGCCGTCACGCTCTACGGCGAGCCCAAGGACGAGGTCTACCGGGAGCTGGAGCGCGCGAAGTTCGGGGAGACGATCCATCTGCCCGCTCCCTTCGGACTCACCCTCGGTACGAGCGGCTTTCCCGTCGGCGACTGACGGCGTGCCAAAGGGCCCGCCCCCCACCGAAAAACCGGTGAAGGCGGGCCCTTCCCGCAGCCCCGTCAGGCCGTCCGGCGCGTCGGCAGGTGCCGGGCGGCGAGGGCCTTGCGGGTGGCGTAGAGGGTGATGGAGGCGGCGGTGACCATGGCGAGGAGGCCGAGGACGACGGTGCCGTCCCAGCCGACCAGGCGGAAGGCGAGGGCGCCGAGGGCGCCGCCGATGCTGGAGCCGATGTAGTAGGCGCACTGGTAGAGGGCGGACGCCTGGGCGCGGGCGGTCTTGGCGGTGCGGCTGACGGCGGCCGAGGCGACGGCGTGGCCGGCGAAGAAGCCCGCCGTGATGAGGATCAGGCCGGCGAGTACGGCGGCGACCGAGGACGTCAGGGACAGCAGCAGGCCGGTCGAGGTCGTGCCGAGCGCCAGGTAGAGGGCGCCGCGGCGGCCGAGGCGGGCGACCAGCTTGCCGGCCGCTGCCGAGGAGAGGGTGCCGACCAGGTAGACGAGGAAGATCGAGCCGACGATGCCCTGCGGCAGATGGAACGGCGCGGCGACCAGGCGGTAGCCGATGACGGTGTAGACCGCGCCGAAGACCGTCATGAACAGGGCGCCGATCGCGTAGAGCCGGCGCAGCAGCGGATCGGCGAGATGGGCGCCGAGGGTACGGGCCAGGGCCCGCGGGCCCACCGGGCGGGGTGTGAAGTGCCGGGCCGGGGGCACCAGCAGCCGGAACGCCAGCGCGCACAGCACGGCCAGCGCGCCCACCGCGCACAGGGCCGCCCGCCAGCCCCACAGCTGGGCCACCCAGCCCGTCAGGATGCGGCCGGACATCCCGCCGATGCTGTTGCCCGCCACGAACAGGCCGATCGCCGCGACCAGCGCCTTGGCGCGTACCTCCTCCGCCAGGAACGCCATCGCCGACGCCGGGAGACCCGCCAGGACCACGCCCTGGGCGACGCGCAGCGCGATCAGCCAGCCCAGCGACGGGGCGAACGGCACCAGCATCGCGAGGACCGCGGCGAGGGACAGGGACGCGGTCATCATCGCGCGGCGGCCGAACCGTTCGGAGAGCGCGCTGAGCGGGATCACCGCGAGCGCCAGGCCGAAGGTGGCTCCCGACACGGTCCAGCTCGCCTGGTCCGGGGTGACGTGCAGGCCGTCGGAGATGGCCGGCAGCAGTGCCTGCGTCGAGTAGAGGAGGGCGAAGGTGGCGACGCCCGCCGCGAAGAGGGCGAAGCTCATCCGGCGGTAGCCGGGGCCGCCCGGGTGCAGCTTCGACGCGTCGGCGTCGGCCGCGGGAGAGGGGGTGGGGGACGAAGGGGAGGAGGCGGCCGCACGGTCGGTGACGGACGCCCCGGTATCAGCGGGAGGCATAAGGCGACCGTAGGGCCGCGTCGTTCATGCGTCCAATGCATGAAAACGTCATAATTCATGCCGTGACACATGAGCACAGTTCACGGGCAGGTCTGTCGCAGAACGGCAACAGAAATGACATGCGGGGGAACGTTTCCCGCAGCCGGTCGCCGGGCGGCGCGGGGGCGTCCGGCGCGCCCGGCCGCCCGCGTTCGGGCGGGCCGCACGGCGAGGCCGGGGAGTCCGCGGAACTGGGCACCGACTCCTGGGCGTTGACGCTGGCGCCCCGGCTCGCCCAGTTCACCGCCGTCGCCCGGTACGAGCACGTCACCCGCGCGGCGGGGGAGATGGGCATGCCGCAGCCCACCCTCAGCCGCGCCATCGTCCGGCTGGAGGAGGATCTGGGGGTCGCCCTCTTCACCCGGTACGGCCGGACCCTGACGCTCACCCCGGCCGGCCGCGCCTTCCGGGCCTGGACCGAGCGGGCGCTCGCGGACCTGGAGCGTGCCGCCGAGTCCGTACGCGCCGACGCCGACCCGGGCGCGGGCAAGGTCGCCTTCGGCTTCCTGCACACCCTCGGCTCGGAGACCGTGCCCGGCCTCATCCGCACCTTCCGCGCCGACCACCCCCGCATCCGCTTCCAGCTCGTGCAGAACTACGGCGAGGCGATGATCGAACGGCTGCGCGCCGGCGACCTCGACCTCTGTCTGACCTCGCCGGTCCCCGACTACCCGGACCTGGTCGCCCGCCGGCTCGACGAGCAGAGGCTGCGGCTGGTCGTACCGGACGACCACCGGCTGGCCGGCCGTAAGCGCGTCCGGCTCGCCGAGGCGTCCGGCGAGCTGTTCGTCACCCTCGAACCGGGCTACGGGCTGCGGCGGATCACCGACGCGCTGTGCGCCGAGGCCGGGTTCGCGCCGCGGATCGCCTTCGAGGGGGAGGAGGCCGAGACGCTGCGCGGGCTGGTCGCGGCGGGGCTGGGGGTGGCGCTGCTGCCGCCGCCCGCGGTGCCGCGGCCCGGTGTCGCCGAGCTGACGGTGACGGCGCCGCGGGCGGTCCGCGAGATCGGGGTGGCGTGGCTGGACGGCCGGCAGGACACACCTCCGGTGGCCGCGTTCAAGAAGTTCCTGCTGAGCCGGAGGGGAGTGCTGCTGCCGCGGTGAGAGGGGGCGGCCGGGCCCGTCCCGCGACAGGTACCGGCCGCACCGTCAGTGCCGCAGGGCTCTCCCGAAGCCCGCGGCCAGCGGCATCCGCAGGCCCAGGGGAGGGGGCGCGGCCAGCGCGTCGCGCACCGGGCGGGCGTAGTCCCGCGCGAACAGCGAGCCGACGGTGAAGTCCGCGGCCAGCGCGTGCACCTCGGCGCGGTGCTGGAGCAGGTGGTGGCCGTCGGAGTGGACCTCGAAGCGGCAGGTGTCGCGGTTGACCTTCTTGGCGCGCTGGGCGTAGCGGTAGGACAGATCGGGGTCGACGCGGGCGTCGTTGGTGCCGTGGACGAGCAGGACATGGCGGCCGATGAGCTGCTTCACCGGTTCGGGAGCGGCGCCGCCGGGCCCCGCGGGGGGCAGCCACGGGGCAAGGGCCAGAACGGAGTTGACCGCCGGATGCCCCGCGGCGCGCAGCGCCGCCCGCGCGCCCATGCCCGCGCCGACCAGGCACACCGGCACATCGCCGTAGCGCCGTACGACCTCCTCCACCGCCCAGGCCGCGTCCCGCGCCGGATACGCCTCGTCGCCGTTCCAGCCGTGGCAGCGGTAGTGGACGACATGGGCCGTCAGCCCCTCGTCGCGGCCCGCCCGGACCAGCCGGGCCGCGAGGGGGCGCAGCGCGAGCGCCGCCAGCGCGGACGGCCGCCGCACCCCCGACTCCCCGCAGCCCGGCAGCAACAGTGCCACCCCGCTCACCGCGCGCACCGGCGGACGTCCGTCGTCCCGCCCGCGAAGCGCCCCGCGCACCCCCTCGTCACCTGCCGTTCCCAGCGGTTTTCCCAGCCGGGCGTCCCGCCCCGGCAGCGCTTGCTGAGCCATGCCCAGAACGATGGCAGACGGTGGGGTGCGGGCCACCCCGCGGACGGGTCACCGTTACATATCGTTCGCCGTGATCTACGCGCGTAGGCGCTACAGTGCGCCAATGACGAGCGAGACCACCCACCTCCCGACCGGTGACCAGATCCGCCGCGCGCCCAAGGTGCTCCTCCACGACCACCTCGACGGCGGCCTGCGCCCCGAGACCATCGTCGACCTCGCCCGGGAGACCGGGTACGAGGGACTTCCCGAGACCGACCCCGGACGACTCGGCACCTGGTTCCGCGAGGCCGCCGACTCCGGTTCGCTGGAACGCTATCTGGAGACCTTCGCGCACACCTGCGCCGTCATGCAGACCCGCGACGCCCTGGTGCGGGTGGCGGCCGAGTGCGCCGAGGACCTGGCGGCCGACGGCGTCGTCTACGCCGAGGTCCGCTACGCGCCCGAGCAGCACCTGGAACGGGGACTGACCCTCGAAGAGGTCGTCGAGGCCGTCAACGAGGGCTTCCGCGAGGGCGAACGGCGCGCCCGCGCGGCCGGCCACCGCATCCGCGTCGGCGCCCTGCTGACCGCCATGCGGCACGCCGCCCGCTCCCTGGAGATCGCCGAACTCGCCAACCGGCACCGTGACACGGGCGTCGTCGGCTTCGACATCGCGGGCGCCGAGGCCGGCTTCCCGCCCACCCGCCACCTCGACGCGTTCGAGTACCTCAAGCGCGAGAACAACCACTTCACCATCCATGCCGGGGAAGCCTTCGGGCTGCCCTCCATCTGGCAGGCGCTCCAGTGGTGCGGCGCCGACCGCCTCGGCCACGGCGTACGGATCATCGACGACATCGAGGTCGCCGACGACGGTGCGGTGACGCTGGGCCGCCTCGCGTCCTACGTACGGGACAAGCGCGTCCCGCTGGAGATGTGCCCGACCTCCAACCTCCAGACCGGCGCCGCCGCCTCGTACGCCGAGCACCCGATCGGGCTGCTGCGCCGTCTCCAGTTCCGGCTGACCGTGAACACCGACAACCGGCTGATGAGCGGGACGTCCATGTCGCGGGAATTCGAGCACCTGGTCAGGACCTTCCGTTACACGCTCGACGACATGCAGTGGTTCACGGTCAATGCGATGAAATCAGCATTCATTCCTTTCGATGAACGACTGGCGATGATCAACGACGTGATCAAGCCCGGCTATGCCGAACTGCGTGCCGCCTGGCTGTTCCGGTGAATGCGGGGTATTTCCATGGTGCGCAGGTGAATTGACGGAGGGTCAGGTTCATTCGGCGGGGTTCCCGGAGGTGTTTTTCCGGGGTGTCCACCGGGGGGTTCCGGGGCGGTGGAGGTGTTTGCGGCGGTGTCCGGCGCCACTAGGTTCCTGTTCCGGCCAAGCCCCCACCGCGGCCTTTCGCCAGGCACCAGCCCCCATTTCCAAGGATGTAATCCGATGAAGCAGACCCTCAGGACTCTCGGCGCCGCCGTACTCGGCGCCGCCTTCGCCGCCACCGCCGCGGGTACCGCCGTCGCCGCCCCGGCCGACGCCGTCGCCGGTGTGCTGCACAAGCTGCCGGTCAAGCAGGCCGTCACGACCGTCTCGAAGGTCACCGACCGCCACCCGTCCACCGGCGGTGTCCAGGCGCCCACCCAGGCCCGGGGCAACCGCCTGCTGGGTGGTCTGTCGGCCGCCGGCAGCCTCACCAAGGCCCTGCCGACCGGCGCCGTCACCAAGGTCCTGCCGCTCGGCTGACCCCCGGACCGCCGGTTCGCCCCGGCACCCGGCCGCGCCCCGGTCCGTACGCCCCGTCCCGCGTACGCGCCGGGGCGCGGCATGTCGCGGGGGAGGGGCGTCACCAGGCGCCGGCGGACTCGTTCTCGGTCGGGAGCAGCAGCCACAGCGCCAGGTAGACGAGGAACTGCGGGCCCGGCAGCAGGCACGAGAGCACGAAGATCACACGCATCGTCGCCGGGGTCGTACCGAAGCGACGGGCCAGGCCCGCGCACACTCCGGCGATCATTCGGTTGTTGCGGGGACGGACCAGTGCGGCGGCCATGCGGACCACTCCTTCTCGACGGGCGGGGCGGCTGCCCCGATGTCTCAAAGGTAGGTTCGGCCGCCCGAGAGGGCATCGGCCTGCGGTGGCGGTCCGACCCTGGAGAACCTCGGGGTCGCGCGCCCCGTGCGCTCCGCCCGTCGGCGGAGCCGGGACCGGTACCGGGGTACGACCACAAGATGGGCCACTGCTACCCCGAGGGTGTTCAGCAGCACCGCGTCGACGTCCGGGACCCGTCCGGGCACCGCGCTCTGGGCGAACTCGACGAGCAGCGACAGCATCGCCCCGGCGAACACCGTACGGATCAGGGAACCCACGGGGGAAACGTTCAGGCGCCCCGAGGCGAGCGGGAGCAGCACCCCGAGCGGGGCCAGCAGCAGGAACGGTCCGCCCAGGCTCCGTACGGCCTCCCACGGGCCTGCCTCCAGGGCCGGGCCGATCGTGGCGAACGGTTCGAGGTTGGCGGCCGGGACCCAGGGCGCCGACCGGGGAAGCAGTGTCAGCCAGCCGACGACCAGCAGATGCGCCACGAGGAGGAGGAATCCGGTGGCGCGCAGACGGAGAGCGGCGGATCTGCCGGGGCCATGACGCTGCACACAGGGCAGGACGCAGGGAGCGGCGGATGCGGTTCCGCCCTTTTTGCGCCATGAGCCGGACGGGGGAGTGGGGGACAGGGGTCCTGCGGAGGAGGGGGGAACCCTTAGGGGTCGCCGCTCAGCCGTCCAGGCCGGGGTCGAACGCCGTCTCCCGCCAGGCTTCGACGGCCGGCCGCACGGCCTCCACCAGCATCGGCAGCTGGGGTGCGAGCGCGAGGCAGGCGATCGCGCGGGACATGCCCACGGCGTTGACGAAACGCAGCACCCGTTCGTCCAGTGGCCGCAGGCCCCGGCGGCGCGCGGCGGCGTCGTAGGCGGCCGCGCAGTCGGGGCCCAGGGCCGCCAGGTCCCATTCGACGGGGCCCAGTCCGACCAGTTCGAAGTCGGCGTACAGGGGGCCGTTCTTCGAGGCGAAGATGTTGACCGCCGGGGAGTCACCGTGCACCGGCTGCAACGCGACACCGGGGAACGCCGCCTCGAACGCGGTGCGCGAGCTGACGACGGGCTCCAGGACCTCCCACTCGCGCCGAGCCCGTGCGAGGTCCGCCGGTGCCAGCAGGTCCGGGCGCGTTTCGAGCGCGGTCAGCCCCTCGGAGACGAACAGCGGGTCGCCCGCCGGCAGGAACGGCAGCTCGCCCGGATAGCCGCGCAGCGCGTCGTGCAGGTCGGCGGCCAGGGCGGAGTTGCGGACGTAATCGGGTTCGGCCCCTGGCTCCTCCTCGACGTACTGCCAGAACGTCATGGAGAACCCGTCCCGCTCCACGGGCTCGCACGGCACCAGCGAACTCGGCGGTATCACCGGGCAGTTCCGCTCCGCGAGCCATGACGCCACGGCGAGCTCCACCCGCTGCTGCTCCGCCTGAGCCCCGGCGCTGCTGTGGGGCGGCAGCACGGTGGGCACCCGCACGACCACGGGCGAGGGGGCCAGGTGGACGACGACGGAGAACACGTCGTGCAGCACTCTCGGGTCGGTCACCGTCAGCCCGAGGTCGCGTCCCGCGGCCACGGCGGCCTCCCGGGCGCGGGACGTACGGGCGGCGAGCTGTTCCGGGGTCATGCGTCGTTCTCTCCGATCTGCGGCTTCTCCGGCGGGCCGGGAGCGGGACGAACGGCACCCTTGGCCGCCCGGCTCAGGGGACGGCGGGGAGCGCCCTGCGGATCACCATAGCAAGACGATCCGTCTCGTCTCTAGTGGTGTGCTCCGCGGGAGCCCGCCCGCGTCGCGTCCGGCACCGTCCGCCCACGCCCCCGCCTCACCCCCGGCGCATCAGCCGCTGGACCAGGCGCAGTCCGCGTGCGGAGAACGGCGGCTGGGCCAGGCGCAGGGTGTCCGGGCGCAGCGGCTTGCTGAGGACCGGCTTCTCGTGGGAGAAGGTCCGCCAGGACCGGGCGCCGTGGTAGGCGCCCATCCCGCTCGGGCCGACGCCGCCGAACGGCAGGCCGCTCGCGCCGACATGGATCAGGGCCGCGTCGTGGACGACGGCGCCCGAGGAGGTGCGCTGCTCGAACAGACGGCGGGTGCGTGCCGAGGAGCTGAACACGTACAGGGCGAGCGGCTTGTCCCAGCCGTTGACCACCTCGACGGCCTCCTCGGCGGAGGCGACGGGGACGATCGGCAGGACCGGGCCGAAGATCTCCTCCCGCAGTACGGGCAGCGCCGCGTCCGGGCCGATGACGGGGCGGCCGCCGCCGGGCACGGTCACCACCGTGGGCGCGAGATAGCGCGCGGCGCGGTCGTGCTCGCCGCCGATCACCACCTCGGTGCCCTCCAGATGGCCGACGAGCCGGTCGAAGTGGCGCTCGTCGACGATGCGGCCGTACTCCTGGCTCGTGCGGGGGTCGGTGCCCCACAGCTCCTCGATCGCGGACCTGAGCGCGGCCACCAGCGCCGGTACCCGGTCGGGGGTGGTCATCACATAGTCCGGGGCGACGCAGGTCTGCCCGGCGTTGGTGAACTTCGCCCAGGCCAGACGGCGGGCCACCGCCCGGACGCGGGCGTCGTCGTCGAACCAGACGGGCGACTTCCCGCCCAGCTCCAGCGTCACCGGCGTCAGATGCTCGGCGGCCGCGCGCATGACGATCCGGCCGACGGTGCCGCCGCCGGTGAAGACGATGTGGTCGAACCGCTGCTCCAGCAGCCGGGTGGTCTCCGGGACGCCGCCCTCCACCGTGCGGACCGCGCCGTCGGGGAAGTACCGGGGCACGAGGCGGGCGAGGAGCGCCGAGGTCGCGGGCGCGAGCTCGCTCGGCTTGAGGACCGCCGTGTTGCCCGCGGCCAGCACGCCGACCAGCGGGTTGAGCAGCAGCTGCACCGGATAGTTCCACGGGGCGATCACCAGCACCACGCCGAGCGGTTCGGGCACCAGGCGGGCCCGGCCGGGCAGCAGCGCCACCGGGAGCCGGGCCCGCCGGGGTCTGGCCCACCGCCGCAGATGCCGCAGGGTGTGCTCGATCTCGGCGACGACGAGGCTGATCTCGGTGAGCTGGGCCTGTGCCGGGCTCTTGTGGAGGTCGCTCCGCAGGGCGTCCTCCAGGGCGGTCCCGTTCTCGGTGAGCAGGGCGCGCAGCGCGCGCAGGCGGCGGACGCGGGCGGCCAGGGGGCGGGTCGCGCCGGACGCGAAGAGGGTCCGCGCGGCCGCGACGGCCTCGGGGATGCCGGCCGTCGCCGCGGACCGGGGGAGTGTCGTCGAGGGCATGCCGCCACCGTACCCATAAACGAAACGAAAGCTTTTCGTTTAGTCCGTGAGGTGGGTCACCGCCGGGGCGCGAGAGAATCTGGACATGACGACGAAGACCAGCACTCCGCGAAGGGGGCGACGCAACGACCCGCGCCTGGACGCCGCGCTGATGCACGCGGCGATCGAGGTCCTCAACGAAACGGGGTACGCGGCGTTCACCACCACGGCCGTCGCCCGGCGCGCCGGCGCCTCCACCGCGTCCCTCTACCGCCGGTGGCCCTCGAAGCAGGCCCTCGCCGGGGCCGTCGCCCGCCACATCACCCTCAACGAGCTCACCGGCATCGACACCGGTTCCCTCGAAGGCGACGTCCGCGAACTCCTCATCCGCAAGCAACGCATCCTCGACGCGAGCGCGGGCCCCGCCCTGCTGTCACTGATGGGCCAGGCCGCACACGACCCGGACCTGCGGCGGATCCTGCGCGAGGACGTCTATCTAGCGGCCCGCGAACGCCTGGAGACGCTGGTGGACCAGGCCGCCCGCCGAGGGGAGTTGGACGAGGACGTCGACGCGGAACGGGTCAGCGTGCTGGCCCTCGTCCTGATCGGCACCGCCCTGGCCCGCTCGGTCTTCCTCGGGAGCCCGGCCCCCGGGCAGGACGCGTCCGGCGACCTCACCGAGACGGAGCTGCGCCTGCTGCTGGACGCACTGCGCCGGCGCGCGTAGGCCGCGCGCGCCCCCTCACGCGCCCCCGGAGGGTGGACCGCCCAGCGCCGTGGCGCGGGCCGTGCCGGAGGCGGAGTGGGTCAGTGCCGCACAGGTGTAGCGGTGGGGCGTGTCGTCGTCGTCCGGGCCGCCGAGGATCGCCGCCCGGGTGTGGCCGAGGCCCGGCGCCGCCCCGTACGTGCAGACGAGCTGCGCCAGGGCGAAGGACGGCAGCGCGTCCGGGCGGACGCTCAGCCGCAGCGCCTCCGCGGCGTCACTCTCGCGAGGACCCGTGACCTGAAGATCACCCGGGACCGCCGTACTGAACCCGGCCGCCTCCTCGGCCGCGGACGGCTCCCGCCGCAACTCGCCGAGCAGGGCGCGGGCCGTCCGCAGCCGTTCCGCACCGGCCTGCGGCCCCCGGGTGGCCCGCGTCTGCCGCTCCACCGGTACCAGCGAGGCGCCGCACACCAGATAGACGGTGGTGCGGACGGTGCCGGGGGCGTCGGCCGCCGTCCCGGCGCCGGGCACCTTGCAGCTCACCCGCGAGGGCGCGCTCCCGGCGTCCACCGGC
>NZ_JCANQV010000011.1:0-47544 GCF_059553635.1 Candidatus Streptomyces philanthi | reverse complement strand
CGGAGCGGGCCACCGGAGCGGGCCACCGGAGCGGGGTGCGCCGCCGCAGGCGGGCGCACCCCGCCGTCCTGGTGCGCCCGGCCCCGGCCTCCGCACTCCCCTGGCCAGCACTCCGGGCGGCGTTACGTGGAGGGCCGGGAGCTCGTTCCTAGGTCACCAGTTCCGTTGAACACTCGCTGGAGGGCCTCATGGTTCCTGTCCTGGTTGCCGCGTGCGCGTCCGTCATATTCTGTCTCCCGCCCGCCGTCCTTCTCCGCCGTCCCGCCGGACGCTTCCGCCCGCTCCCCATGCGGCGGCTCGCGGGAGGCGGCGTCGCCGGCCCCGTGGCGTGTGCCGGGGCGATCACCGGGTGGCGCGGATGACGCGGTCGGAGTCGGACTGGGGAGGGGTTTCGGCCGCCGAGCAGGAGCTGTTCGGCGGCCGGCTGCGCTGGGACCAGTCGTACATCGAGCACGAGGACGCGGTGGCGCGGGTGGGATTCGGCCAGATGGCCTCCGCCCTGCCGCGGACGGTCGCGGTCGTTCTGCGCGCCGGTTGGGCCGCTGACCGGCGTGCGCTGGCCGGGCTGGTCGTGTCGCAGGTCGGTCAGGGGGTGACGGCGGCGTCCGGGCTCGTGGCGGTCAACGGCGTGCTCACGCAGTTGTTCGCCGACGGCCCCACGGCGGACAAGCTGCGGCAGTCGCTGCCGGCCCTGTTCGTGCTGGCGGTGGTGTCGGTGGGGTCGGCGCTGCTGTCGGCGTGGTCGACGGCGATGTCCGGTCGGCTCGAACCCCAGGTGGAACGGACGATCTCGCTGCGGTACTACCGTGCGGTCGCGCGGGTGGAGATGGCGGCGACCGAGCGCCCCGAGATCCAGCGGCACCTGGAATCCGGGAAGTTCGGTACGGATTCGGCACGGCGCATGCTGGGGCTGTCGGTCGGGGTCGCCAATGTGCTGATCAGCATGGTGGCTTCGGCGGTCGTGCTGGCGTCGCTGCACTGGGCACTGTTGCCGATGCTGCTGGCGATCGCTCTGCCCAAGGGGTGGGGGGCGGTTCGTTCGGCACGTCGCGAGTACATCTCGCGGCGGCACTGGATCGACCACCGGCGAGCGGTGGCGACCCTCCTGCAGTACCTGACGATGCCGCACGCCGCGGCCGAGATCCGCGCGCACGCGGCCGGGGATCTGCTGCTGCGCGGGTACGGGGAGATGTCGGGGCTCATGGAGGACGAGCAGCGGCGTCTGGCCAGGGCCCAGGCGCACACCGACCTGGTGGCGGGCGCGTTCTCCGGTCTGGCGTCCCTGGGCTGCTACGCGATGCTGTGGTGGCTGCTGACCGGCGGAGGGCTTCCGCTGGCGGTCGGGGGTACCGCGGTGGTCGCCATCCGCAACTCGACCGCACGGCTCACCTCGCTGGTGCAGCAGGTCAACCGCATGTACGAGGAGATGCTGCGGCTGCGCGACACCGAGGAGGCCACGCAGCTGGCGGGCGAGCACGCCATCCCCCGGACGGGGGCCGACCTGCCGTCCGGGTTCCGGGCGATCAGCCTCCAGCACGTCTCCTTCACGTACCCGGGCGCCCGGACGCCGTCATTGGACGATGTGGACGTGTGCGTGCGCCGTGGCGAGGTGACCGCGCTGGTCGGTGCGAACGGTTCGGGCAAGACCACACTGAGCAAGATCCTCGCCGGTCTCCTGCTGCCCACCAGCGGCTCGGTGTGGTGGGAAGGGTCCGACGGCCGGCGGGTCGAGGTGCGGGAGGCCGACCGCGGCCAGGTCTTCCGGTCGGTCGGGCTGCTCTCGCAGGACTACCCCCGGTGGCAGATGACGGCAGCCGCCAACGTCGCCATCGGGGCCGGGGACCGCCCCCGGGACACGGCCCAGGTCCGGGCCGCCGCCCGGGCCGCCGACGTACACGCCCTGGTCGACGACCTGCCGCACGGCTGGAACTCCATCGTCCAGAAGGGGTACGAACGGGGTGTGCAGTTGTCCGGCGGACAGTGGCAGAAACTCGCCACCGCACGCACCCTCTACAGGACAGCCCCCGTCCTCCTGGTCGACGAACCCACCTCGGCCCTCGACCCGCATGCCGAGATCGAGGCGTTCGAACGGTTGCGCACCCTGGCCGACGAAGGCCACGCCGTTGTCCTGATCACGCACCGGCTGGCCGCCACCTCCTCGGCCGACCACATCTACGTCCTCGACCACGGGCGTGTCGCGGAGCACGGCACCCACGAGCAGCTCATGACGTCCGACGGCTTGTACCGCACGATGTTCCAGGCCCAGGCCGCGCAGTACGGAATCACGCCGACACGCAACATCCCCTCACCACGGCGGCACTCCGAGTCACAGCGGCACGAGAAACACTGACCGCCGGCGACACCGGGTCACCCGGCACGTACCGGTCCGGGCGGGACCGTCCGACCGGACCGGTACGTGCCTGGCTCCGCCACGGCCGACCGGCCTTGGGCACGAGCGGCTGCTCCGGCAGGAACTCCCCGTCGTCACGTCTCCCCTCCCGGCAGGAAACCCGCAGGACGGAAGCAACGCGTCGTATGCACTACCGCACGAATGCCTGCGAAGCGCATCGGAAAAGATTCGCGCATGGAAGACAAAGACCAGTTCGATGCTCTCGGGGCGATGTACGAGGAGATGTTCCTCCTGCCCTGGAGAAGAGACCTGGAGTCGTTCAGCGTGTTCGCCTCGTCGGGGAGTGCTGCCGGGAAGAACGTCCTGGACATCGGGTGCGGGACGGGACTGTACAGCCGGGAGTTCAAGCGGCGTGGTGCGGCGCGGGTGGTGGGTTATGACATCTCGTCCGGCATGCTCGAACTCGCCCGGCGGGCCGAGCGGGCCGAGCCGCTGGGCATTGAGTACACCGAGCAGGCCGGCGTCATCGGCGACGGTGTCTTCGATGTCGCTCTGGCCGTGTACGTCCTGCCGTACGCGGAGGACTACGACACGCTGGTTCGCCTGTGCACGCTGGCCGCGCGGGCCCTTCGCCAAGGCGGCCGGTTCGTCGCCCTGCCGGTGAATCCCGACTTCCGTGGAGAGCGCGCCTACTACGAGCGTTATGGCCTGCGTCTGTCCGAGGCGGAGCCGCGACGCGACGCCTCGCGGGTGACCTTCGAACTGTGCTTCGGCCGCTACGACGAACGCATCACCGCACGGTACTGGAGCCGCGCCACGCTGGAACGGGCTCTGCGGGAGGCCGGCTTCGGCTCGATCCGCTGGCCCGCCCTGCGGGTTTCCGGGGAAGGAATGGCCCGCCATGGCGAAGACTTCTGGCGGCCCTACCTCGCCTGCCCCCATGCGGCGCTCATCACCTGCACCAAAGCCTGACGATCCCCACGGCACCGGCATGGCGCAACGTGCCGCTTCCGCCGGCGCATGGGTCACAGGGTGCGGATCAGCAGCATCACGCCCATCACGAGCATGGTGGCGGCGACGAGGGTGTCCAGTACGCGCCAGGCGGCGGGGCGGGAGAGGATGCCGCCCAGGAGGCGGGCGCCGTAGGCGAGGGCGGCGAACCAGGTCACGCTGGCCAGCATCGCGCCCAGGCCGAAGATCCAGCGCAGCGGGCCGCGGTCGGACGCGACGGAGCCGAGGAGCAGCACGGTGTCCAGGTAGACGTGCGGGTTGAGCCAGGTCAGGGCCAGACAGGTGAGCACCGCGGTGCGCACGGACCCCGCCGTGGCGCCCGCCGTCGTCAGGCCCGCTCCGGCGGCGGGGCGCAGTGCGCGGCGGGCGGCCAGGATGCCGTAGGTGATCAGGAAGCCGCCGCCGGCCAGGCCGACCACGGTCAGGGCGAAGGGCCACGCGGTGACCACCGCACCGAGCCCGGCCACGCCGAGGGCGATGAGGACCGCGTCCGAGGCGGCGCATATGCCGACCACCGCGAGGACGGCCTGCCGGTGCACGCCCTGGCGCAGCACGAACGCGTTCTGCGCTCCGATGGCCACGATGAGGGAAAGGCCGGTGCCGAATCCGGCGAGGGCCGCCGGGAGGATGCCGCTGTTCATGGCTCCCGACGCTACGGATCACCGCTCCTTCAGTACAGCTAAGATTTCTTACATAACATTAGCGTTCGTGATGAAAGAGCTTCCTCTCGACCACGTCCGCACGCTGCTCGCCGTCGTCGACGAGGGCACCTTCGACGCCGCCGCCGCGGCACTGCATGTGACGCCCTCCGCGGTGAGCCAGCGGGTCAAGGCGCTGGAGCAGCGCACCGGGCGGGTACTGCTGATGCGCACGAAACCGGTCCGGCCGACGGAGTCCGGGCAGGTGGTGGTGCGGTTCGCCCGGCAGCTGGCCGCGTTGCAGGGCACCGCGCTGACGGAGCTGGGTGCCGCCGAGGGTCCGGGGCCGGCCCGGCTGCCGATCGCGGTGAACGCGGATTCCCTGGCCACTTGGTTCCTGCCGGCGCTGACGCGGATGCCGCCGGAGCCCCCGGTCTGCTTCGAGCTGTACCGCGAGGACGAGGCGCACACCGCGGCGCTGCTGCGTGAGGGGCAGGTGATGGCGGCGGTGACGTCGTCGGCGGAGCCGGTGGCGGGCTGTACGGTGCGCCCGCTGGGCCTGGCCCGGTACCTGCCCGTCGCAAGCCCCCGCTTCGTGGCGCGCCACCTCGCGTCGGAGCCCCTGGAGAACTGTCTGCCCGGCGCGCCCGTGATCGTCTTTGATCGCCGCGACACGCTTCAGGACCGGTTCGTACAGTCTCTGGTGCCCGGCGCGCCCGGTGCCGGACGCCTCCGCCACCATGTGCCGACCTCGGAGGGCTACTGCGACGCGGTGGCCGCGGGTCTGGGCTGGGGCCTGGTGCCGGAGCCGCAGGCGCGACCGCTGCTCGACGCGGGCGTCCTGACGGAGCTGGCGCCGGGCCGGCGGACGGACGTCCCGCTCTACTGGCAGCAGTGGAAGCTGGATGTGCCGCCCCTGGCGCGTGCGGCGGAGGCGGTCGCCGCCGTGGCGGCCGAGTCCCTGCATCCCCAGGAGTGACAGCATTCCCAGGGATGACGCGGCCGTGGGGCCCCGCGCTCGGCGCCCGCCCGTGAGCGCCGGCGCGAAGGATGCCGTGACGTGTTCAGCGTCCGCCGAGGCTGCTGCCGCCGTCGACGTCCAGGACATGGCCGGTGATGAATCCGGCGTCGTCGGAGAGCAGGAACGCGACGGCCGCGGCGACGTCGTCGGGGGTGCCGAGGCGGCCCAGGGGGATCGAGGCGATGGCCCGGCGCTCGGCCTCGCTGCCGGCGGGCCGCGTACGGCGGAACAGTTCGGTCGCGGTGGGGCCGGGGGACACCGCGTTGGAGGTGATGCCGTCCGGGGCGAGTTCCAGCGCCCAGGAACGGGTGCAACCCACGAGCGCGCTCTTGGCCGCCGCGTAGGACGTACGGTCCCTGGCTCCGTGGGTCGCACGGGAGGTGATGTTGACGATCCGGCCGAACCGTGCGGCGCGCATGCCCGGCAGCAGGGCCTGGACGATCTGTACCGAGGCCCGCAGGTTCAGGTCCACCACCTGCCGCAAGGTCGCCAGGTCGAGGTCCTGGATCGGCTGGGGCCGCGCGATACCGGCGTTGTTGACGACGCGGCAGATCGCGCGCTCCCGGAGAGCCTCCTCCAACATGCGGGCGGTGTCCGACACATCGGAGAGATCGCACCGCAGGAACCTGCCGGGGAACTCCCCGTCGGGCGCGCTCCGCGCCACGCCGATCACCCCGTACCCCGCCTTCGCGAGCCGATGGGAGATCGCCAGCCCGATGCCCTTGCTTGCGCCGGTGACCAGTACGTCCTTCATGCCGCTCCTCCGTTCTCCGTGACTCGTCCCGCCGTCGCGCACGCCGTTGGCGAGGCGCCGGACCACGGCGGGAGGCCCGCGCCGATGCCGCTGTGCGGCACGCTCAGTAGGACTGGAGTTCCACCAGCGCGCCGTCCGGCGTCCTGACGTGCGCGGTGCGCAGGTTGGGGCCCCATGCGGGGCGTTCCTGGGGTGCGGCGAGCACCGTGGCGCCGTGTCCGCTCAGGCAACGTGTCGCCTTGTCGACGTCGTCGACCCGCAGGACGAGCATCGCGGCGTCCTGGGCGGGCGCTGACGGCAGGTTGCCGGTACCGATGACCTGGGCGACGGCCTCGCTTCGGAACAGTACGAGAACGGCCTCACCGTCCAGGTCCCAGTTGGCGTAGCCGGCGGCGGCGATGACCTTGACGGGCTCGATACCCAGCAGATCGCGGAGCACCCCGGACCAGAAGCGCACCGCGGTGTCGAAGTCCTCGACGAGCAGTCGGGGGTACAGGGCGTCCATGACGGGTGATCGTATCCGCCCGCGCCCTTCCCGCCGCGGGCGGGTTGTCAACTCCCCGTCCTGGAGGGCAGTTTCACGTGGCGATTGCGCCGTACCGCTCTCGTTCCGAGGGGGCGCGGCACCCCTCCTCCCGCACCCGGGGCCCGGACGGAGAACCCCGGACCGGCCGCCTGCCCAATTTCCCATAACAGTCGTTGCGGCAATTCTGCGGACTCAGTACGGTGCCGCCCACCATCCGGTACTCATGACGGGACCTCGTGACGACATGTATGACGTTGTGGTGGTCGGCGGCGGCTTCGCCGGCATGACCGCGGCCCGGGACCTCAGCATCGAGGGGCACTCCGTGGTGCTGCTCGAAGCGCGTGACAGGGGCGGGGGCCGGACCTTCCTCGGGGAGGCGTTCGGCCGCACGGTGGAGTTCGGCGGCGGATATGTGCACTGGACCCAGCCGCACGTCTGGCACGAACTCCAGCGCTACGGCATCGGCCTGGCCACGCCGTTGGGCACGCAGAAGGTCCACTGGCTCGCCGACGGCACGGTGCGCTCCGGGACGCCGGACGAGTACGCCGCCGTCAGTGGTCCGCCGGTCGCCCGGTGCCTGGCGGACGCGCGGGCGCGGTTTCCGCTGCCGTCCGACCTCGCGGCCGGTGACACCGGTGCGATCGAGCGGGAGACGCTCGGGGACCGGCTCGACTCGCTGGGCCTCTCCGCGTACGAGCGGGACGTGCTCGGCGGTGCGCTGTCGTCGCTCGTCCACCGCGAGGGCGAGCAGGGCGTCGCGCAGTTCCTCTTCTGGGCCGCGCTGACCTTCGGCAGCTGGGAGGCGTTCATCGAGACCGCCGGCACCTGGCCGATCGCGGGCGGGACCCGGCGGCTGCTCGACGCGATCGCGGCCGAGTCAAGGGCCGAACTCCGTCTGTCCACCCCGGTGACGGCGATCGAGGACTACGCGGCCGGGGTCGTCGTCACCACCCTCGGGGGCGAGCGCGTGCGCGCACGGCACGCCGTCGTCGCGCTCCCCCTCAACGCCCTGGGCGAGGTGGCCTTCACACCGCCGCTCGCGGAGCCGGTGCGCACCGTGATCGAGCAGAAGCAGCCGATGCGGACGGCCAAGATCTGGGCGCGGGTGAGGGGCGAGATCGAGCCCTTCACCGCCATGGCCCCGGCCGGCAAGCACCCGGTCAACACCGCGAGGACGGAATACCGCCACGACGGTGACACCCTCGTCGTGTGCTTCTGCTCCGACGCCGCAGCGATCGACGGCGGTGACCGTGAGGCCGTGCAGCGCGCCCTGCGTCTGTTCGTCCCCGGCCTCGAAGTCGTCGGCACCGCCTGCCATGACTGGGTGTCCGACCCGTTCTCGCAGGGCACCTGGGCACACCACCGGCCGGGCAACCTGACCGGGGCCGTGCCCCGGATGCGCGAGCCGCACGGCCGGGTCCGCTTCGCCGGCGGTGACATCGCGGCGGTCGGCGTCGGCGGCATCGACGGCGCCGTCGAGTCCGGCGCCAGGGCGGCCCGGGACATCGTCCGCGCGCTGGACGGCGGCTGCGACTGATCACACCCGGCCGGCAACGGTCGCGGCGCCGCCGTACGCCGGCCGGGAACGCCCGGGATCGCTGACGGGTGAGACCTGCCGGGCCTCAGGCACCGCTCCCGCCGCGGGCGCCCGCTGCGGGAGCGATCAGGGCGACGGCGGCGTCGGCGAGGGCCCGTACCCGGCTCGGGGTGAATCTCTCGGGTTCGAAGGGGGACATCGTCATCCAGCCGTCGCCGAGGGCGCTGAGCTGGTCGGCGAGCAGGTCGGCGGGGATGTCGTCACGGATGGTGCCCCGCGCCTGCCCGGTCGCGAGGATCGAGGTGTACGTGTCGCGGTAGTGGGCGTAGCGCCGTTCGATGAGGGCCGCCAGGGCCGGTTCGTAGCGTGCGTGGGCGAGCAGTTGGTACATGACGGGCCAGAACTCGGGGTCGCCGGTGGCCAGCGTCAGCCACCGTTCGAAGAGTCCCTTGATGTCGGTTCCTGCCCGGCTGTCCTCCAGCATCGCGTCGTACTCGTCGAACCGGCTCCCGGCCAGCGCCAGGACCAGTTCCTCCTTGTTCGCGAAGTAGTACGTCACCGCTCCGGTCGTGTACCCGGCGCGTTGGGCGACCTTGCGCAGTGACGCGTTGGCGTAGCCCTCCTGCGCGATCACCGTCGCGGCCGCCTTCAGCAACGCCGCGCGCTTCGCCGTGTGGTCACCGACCGGGCGGCCACGCCGCACGACCGGCTCGGTTCCGGTACCGCCACTCACTCGTCCGCCCTCCTCTTCGCTCTCTCCTTGATTCTGCTCGATTCTGCCGCATCTTTTTCGTGACAGTCGTTGTGTTAATTGTCGGCGCCCCCTACCGTTCTTCCCGTGCCCGACGCGAAGGAGGGACCACCGATGAACGAGTCAGTACGGGAAGCGTTCCGGAACGACGGCGCCGTCCTCATCGAGGACTGCCTCGACGCAGCGCAGTCGGCCCGGTGCCGCGAGGCGTTCGACTGGGCCGTCGCGCACCACGGACCGAACGCCTTCCGCACCTTCGACGGAACCGAGCAGCAGTCGCACGTCGACAACGCCAACCCCCGCGCCAAGGCCCGGCTGGACGCACTCGTCGCGTCACTGCCGTTCGGCCGGCTGTTCGCCGAGCTGTGGGGCTCGGAGCACGTCTGGTACTTCGCCGAGGAAGTGTTCCTCAAGTCCGGCGGACGGGGCGCGCGAAGCGCCTGGCACCAGGACACCGCGTATCTGCCCTGGGCCGGCGAGCACCTGGGCAACGCGTGGATCAGCTTCCAGCCGCTCCCCCGGCGCGACTCGCTGGAGATCGTCCGTGGTTCCCACCGCGGCGTCCAGTACGACGGCAGCACCTTCGCCAACCCCGACGATCCGACCGAGCCCCTCCACGGCGGCGGCGTCCTGCCCCGCCTGCCGGACATCGACGCCGACCGCGCGCGCGACCCCGGCGCCCATGACGTGATCGCGTGGGCGACCAGGCCCGGCGATGTCGTCGTGCTCCACCCCCGCTCGCTGCACGGCGGCGCCGGCGTCGACGCCGGCTGCCCGGAACGCCACACGCTGGTCCTCCGCTTCTTCGGCGACGACGCGACGTTCCGCCCCCTCCCGGACGTGAACAAGCACTTCGCCCGCAACGGCGTTCTCTTCGTCGAGGAGATGGCGAAGCTGAACCCCGGCGACCCGTTCCGCTCCCCCCTGTTCCGCCAACTCCTGTGACCGGAGCCGCGATGAGTTCCCACGACACGAAGCGCCGATCGATCAACCCGCCGCCCACCAAGGCGATGTACGACAGGCTGCACTTCTCGCAGGCCACCCGCGTCGGTGACCTGATCTGGGTCTCGGGCCAGGTGGGCGTCGACGCGGCCACCCTGCGACCCGCCGTCGGCATGGAGGCCCAGGCCCGGCTCGCGTTCGAGGGCGTCAGGACCGTCCTCGAAGCGGCGGGCGCGTGCCTGGCCGACATCGTCGAACTGACCACGTTCCACACCGATCTCCGGGGCGGCACGGAGGAGTTCAGCCGCGTCAAGGACGCCTGCCTCCCCGACCGCTACCCGTCATGGACCGCGGTCGGAGTGACCCAGCTGGCCCTGCCCGAGCTGCTGGTCGAGATCCGCGCCGTCGCCGCGGCCGGCAGCGGCGGCGGCTGAACCAGCCACCCGCCGGCCGGACGGCACCGGGGCGTGCGCGCCGTGACGTCACCACCACCTCGGTCACGCCCTCCCACCCCGCGCGGGCCCCTCAGGCCCCGGGCCCGCGCGGGGGCAGCGGGACGTGCACGACGGCCAGGGACACCGCCGCGGCCGCGAAGCCAAGCACCGCCCCGGCCGCCACATCCCCCGGGTAGTGCACGCCCGTGTGGACGCGGGAGTAGCCGACGGCGGCCGCCAGCGCGCCCAGCGGCACCGCCGCCACGGGGAACACGACGCCCACGGCGGTGGCGAACGCGGTCGCCGACGCCGTGTGGCCGGACGGGAAGGACGCCGATCGCGGCATCGGTACGTGCCGGGCCACGACGACCCGGGCCTGTTCCCGGTCGGGCCGCCGCCGGTGGACCATCCGCTTGCCGAACAGGTTCGCCGCCGCCGAGGCCAGCGCGGCCGCCCCGATCCCGGCCAGCGCCGCGCGGCGGGGGCGGCCCGGCCGCAGCGCGAGGCCCGCCGCGACGGCGAGCGAGAGCTTGGAGTGGTCGGCCGCGTGCGACAGCCTCCGCAGCGCCCGGTCCAGTGTGGGCGTGGGGGTGGCGGCCACGGCCGCGTACATCGCCCCGTCGATCGCGTGGAGATCCCTGAGCACGGCCGGTACGGAGGAGCGGGCCGCGTCGGCGGGCGGGACGGCGTTCCGGTCAGACACGGCTCTGCTCCTTCGAGGTGCGCCGGCCGAGGGCGAGATCGACGAGGCGCCGCCAGTCCACGGGCGGCGCGGGAGCCAGGACGCCGGGACGGTCGCGCGGCACCAGGACACGCAGCGCGCCCGGCCGCAGCGTGCACACGACCGGGGTGGGCATGCGCAGGGCCTCGCCGTCCACCGCCACCGGGATCTCGTCCGCGTCGGAGGTCACCTCGACCCGGTGCGCGGTCAGGACGGTCAGTCCCGGGGACTGCGCGCCCCGCACGGCCAGGTCGGCGGCCTGCGCCGCGTCCTCCACCCGGACGCCCAGCACCCCCAGTTCACCGCCGTCGAGCCGGGGCCTGCGGCCGCCGCCGATGAGGTCGTCGGGAGAGCCGTACGGGTTGTTGCTGACCAGCAGTGCCTGCTGGGACGAGAGCACGGTGGCGTCCGCGCGCGCGTCGAGCCGCCGTACGCCCTCGCCGACCAGCAGGTCCGGCATGAGGTTCAGTGCGGTGCCCGCCTTGTCGTCGCGGTACTCGGGGCGCTGTACGACGTCCGCGTACACCCCGAAGGAGACCGTGTTGACGAAGGCCCGGCCCGCGACGTCACCGAGGTCGACGCGGAGTTCCTCACCGTCCGTCAGGGCGTCGAGGCAGCGGGCCGGGTCGGAGCGGTCGAGGCCGAGGTCCATGGCGAAGTGGTTGCGGGTGCCGGCGGAGACCACCAGGAACGGCAGGCCGTGCTCGGCGGCGACGGCCGCGACCAGCGCCTGGGTGCCGTCGCCGCCCGCGACACCGAGCAGGTCCGCGCCCTCGGCGACCGCCCGGCGGGCCAGCGCGGCGACATCGGCCGGGGCGGACGGGTCGAGCAGGACCACCCGCGCGCCGAGTTCCTCCGCCCGCTCGGCCAGCCCGAAGCGGCCGACCTTCCCGCCCCCGGACCGCGGGTTCATGACGAGGAACGGCCGCCTCGGCGGGGCCGCGGTGACGGCCCGCGGCCGCGGAGGGTCCGACACGCGCAGCGCCGCCTGGGCACAGGCCAGCGTCACCACCCAGCACAGGATCAGCACCAGTGCCGTCAGCCACAGGCCGCCGTACGCGAAGAACACCAGGACCGCGACGGGCGCGACGACCGCGACGAACGCCCCGAAAAGCCGCACCACCCCACGGTGCGCCAGGAACCACCACACACCGGCGGCGCAGACGACCAGCCCGAGGAACCCCGCCCCGAGGATCAGCAGCCCGCCCTCCCCCAACGCGAGCACCAGCACGACCACCGCGCCGACCGCCGCCAGCACGGCCACCCGCGCGAGCACCCGCCCGGCCACGCCCCCGTCGGAGCCCGCCGTCCGCCCCATGCCGTGCTCCGCCTCTCGCCTGGTCCGGGGCACCATCCTGGCCGCTCCCGGAGGAGGGGGCATCCGTACGGGGCCGTGCGGGTGAGGGCACCGGCCTCCGGAGCGGCAGCCCTCCCCCACGCGGAACGCCGGGCCGTTGTGGTCCGGTGCGTCCCGCTCCCTTTGGCTCTGTGCGCCGGGCCAAGGGCGCGGCAGCGTGGGAGGCCCCTGAATCCCGCGGAGGTCTCTCTTGAGCACGGCGTTCCTGCTGACCACTCTCGTCATGGTGGTCACTCCCGGCACCGGCGTGGTGTACACCCTCGCCGCCGGGCTGTCCCACGGCCGGAGGGCGAGCGTCGTCGCCGCGTTCGGCTGCACGCTCGGCATCGTCCCCCACCTCGCGGCGACGGTCACCGGGCTCGCCGCGCTGCTGCACACCAGCGCCGTCGCGTACGAGGTGCTGCGCTATCTCGGGGTGGGCTATCTGCTGTACATGGCATGGGCGACGCTGCGCGGCAAGGACGCGCTGACGGTCGAGGGCGGGGGCGGGCCGCGGCCGGCGGCCCGTGTGATCGGCTCGGCGGTGCTGCTCAATTTGCTCAACCCGAAGCTCACGATGTTCTTCGTGGCGTTCCTGCCGCAGTTCGTCCCTTCCGGCACCTCCGGCTCGCTGGGCGCGATGCTCCGCCTCAGCGCGGTCTTCATGGGGCTGACCTTCGTGGTCTTCTCCGCGTACGGGATGTGCGCCGCCGCCCTGCGCGACCGGGTGCTGGCCCGGCCCGGGGTGATGACCGGGCTCCGCCGGGTGTTCGCGGTGTGCTTCGTGGGGCTGAGCGTGCGGCTGGCGGTGGGGTGAGGGTGCGTTTCCGTCATGCCCTTCACGGGGATGCCGTGCGGTCCGCCGTGATCGTGCCGTACGCCACCGGCGTGGCCCGCGCCCCGGGGCCCGCCTCCACCGTCCGGGAGCCCGAGCGGCACCTGGCAGCATGAGCACGGTGAACCGGACGGAGGTAACGGTGGACGGTGCTCCCGTGGCGGCACCGTCCCATGGCTCCGACTTCCTCCAGCTCGATGTCGGCGACGCGCCCGTGGGTGGCAAGGCGGAGTGGCTGGTGGGGCGGTTGCGGCAGGCGATGGCCGACGGGCGGCTGGTGGTGGGCAGCAGGCTGCCGCCCACCCGGGTGCTCGCCGCCGAACTGCGCGTCTCCCGAGGAGTGGTGACCGAGGCGTACCGGCGGCTCGCCGAGGAGGGACATCTCCAGGGGCGCCGCCGTGGTGGCACGGTGGTCGTCACGGCGCCTCCGGGGCCGTCCCGTGACCCGGTCCCGGTTCCCGGTGACCGGGCCGCGCCCGGGGCGCTGTTCGCGGGCGAGCCCGGCCCCGGTGTGTTCGACGCGCTGCGCTCCGCGCCCGCCCGCTTCGACCTCACGCCTGGCCGGCCCGATCTCACCGCGTTCCCCCGCACGGCCTGGCTGCGCGCCGAACGGGCCGTACTCGCCGAAGGGTCCGCCGACAGCCTCGGCTACGGCGACCCACGGGGCGACCCACGGCTGCGCCGCGCCGTCGCCGACTGGCTGGGGCGCACCCGGGGCGTCCGGGCCGGACCGGACGAGGTGCTGATCGTCTCCGGTATCGCGCAGGCCCTCACCCTGCTGCACCCCGTCCTGCGGGCGGACGGCGTCCACGACGTCGCGGTGGAGGACCCCGGCTCGCTCGGGGCCCGCCAGCATCTGCGCGGCGACGGCCTCGCCACCCCGCCGGTGCCGGTCGACGACGACGGGATACGGGTCGGTGCGCTGCGCGCCACCGGCGCCCGCGCGGTGCTGCTCACACCGGCGCACCAGTTCCCGACCGGCGTGGTGACGAGCGGCGAGCGCCGCCGCGAGCTGCTGCGCTGGGCCGAGGACGGCGGACTGATCGTGGAGGACGACTACGACGCGGAGCACCGCTACGACCGCCCTCCGGTGCCCGCGCTCCGCGCGCTGCTCCCCGACCGGGTGTGCTACCTCGGCAGTGTGTCCAAGCTGCTGGCGCCGGCGCTGCGGATCGGCTGGGTGGTGGCCCCGCCCCGCCACCGTGAGGCGCTGACGGACGCGAAGCGCTTCTCCGACCTGGGCAACGCCGTACTGCCCCAGCTGGTGCTCGCCCGTCTGATGGAGTCCGGTGCCCTGGAGCGGCATCTGCGGTTGCTGCGCGGCCGCCACCGGCGCCGCCGCGACGCGATGATCGACGCCCTCGCCGCGCACCTGCCGGGCGCGGTCGTGCACGGCGCAGCGGCCGGACTGCACCTCACCGTCACCTACGCGCCCGACGTCCCCGACACGGCCCTCGCGGCCGCCGCGCTCACCCGGGGCGTGAAGTGCCACCCCCTGTCCTGGCACCGGCAGCTCCCCGGCCGCCCCGGCCTCGTCCTCGGGTACGCGGCCACCCCGCCCGGGGTGCTCTCCGAAGGGGTGAAGGTGCTGGGGGAGGCGCTGCGCGCGCTGTCCTGAGGGAGGTGTGGGCGTTGTGGGCCCTCCGGCAGTGTCCGCGTTCCGCTGCCCTGCTCCCGTCCGCCGGTTCAGGATGGGCGGATGACCGCTTCCTCCCGCGCCCGGTCGTTCGACACGGCAGCCGCCCCGTACGCCGCGAACCGGCCCTCCTACCCTGCCGTCCTCCTGGACGCCGTCGAGGAACTCATCGGACGCCCGCTCGCCGGGGCCCGGGTCGCCGATGTGGGAGCGGGGACCGGGATCGCCACCGTCCTGCTGCGCGCACGCGGCGCCGACGTGGTGGCCGTCGAGCCCGGCGCCGGCATGGCGGCCGCGTTCCGCGCCGCGCTTCCCCGTCTGCCGCTCGTCCGGGGTGACGGCGACGCCCTGCCCCTCGCCGACGCGTCCTGCGACCTGATCACGTTTGCCCAGTCCTGGCACTGGACCGACACCGGTCGTTCCGTCCCCGAGGCGCTGCGTGTCCTGCGTCCGGGCGGGGCGCTCGCGGTCTGGTGGAACACCGACGCTGTCGATGTCCCGTGGATCGCCGCGCAGCACACGCGCATCGCACACCACTGCGGCAAGGAACCGTCCCCCAGGACACGCCCCGACGACGAGCGCGCCGTCCGTCTCGCGGGCCTCACCGGTCTCTGCGTCGCGCGCCGGCAGCTCCGCTGGAGCCGTACCGTCCCCTCGGCACCCACCTCGCCAACATCGGCACGCGCTCGGCCCTCCTCGTCCTCGGCGAGGCGGCGACCCGCGCCTTCCTAGCGGAGGAACGCACGCGTCTGCGCGCCCTCTTCCCCGACGGGACGGTGGAGGAGACCTACGTCGTCGACCTCTTGGTGGCCGCCCGTCCCTGAGCGGTCCGCGATGCCGGGCACGGGCCGTCAGCGCCGGCGCCAGCAGGACAGCACGGCGTCCGTGCAGGTCACGGTGGCGACCAGGGCGAGGGTGTGGCGCACCATCGCCGTGGTGTAGTCGGCGGGCACCCCGGCGATGGCGTCCTGGGGGACCACCGCCGTATAGCCGAGGTTGACGGCGTCGAACACGGCGTTGGGCACCGCCACGTTCGCCGACACCCCGGTGACGACGAGCGTCCGGCAGCCGGTGTTGCGGAGCAGGGCGTCCGTCTCCGTACCGGCGATCGGCGACAGGCCGTGCAGGCGGCGGACCACCAGGTCGCTCGCGGAGACGGGCACAGGTTCGGCGATCCGTACGGCCTCGCTGCCGGTGGTCTGGCGCACGGGCAGGCGCTCGGCGGCGCGGAAGAGGCGCGCATTGCGGCTGGCGCCGCGCCCGTCCGGGCGGCGCTCCGCGACGGCGTGCACGACCTGCACTCCGGCGTCGTGGGCCGCCGTGACCAGCCGGGCGACGTGGGCGAGCGCCCCGGAGGAGCGGGCCGCTGCGGCGAGTTCGGGCAGTGCGGAGCGCGGGCCGACCACCCCGCGCTGGCATTCGACGGTGAGCAGCACCGTCGTCCCCGGGTCCAGCAGTGCGGCAAGGCGTGCGTCGGACGGCATGGGCCCCTCCCGTGGCGGTGACGGTCCGGCCGCTTTCCCCGGTGCGCGGCACGCGAAGGTAGCGGCCCTTGCCCGCGAAAGGAAGACCCTCCATTCTTCTCCTGACATTCAGTCAGTTCTTTTTCGGGGCACGGGGAGGCAGGGCGATGGCCGGTACGCAGCGGCGCGGGCGGCGGATCATGATGACGGAGGACGAGCGCGACGCGTTCCTCACCGGGCAGCGCACCTGCCGGGTGGCGACGACGGGCCCGGACGGTGCCCCGCACGTCGGGGCGCTGTGGTTCGTCTGGGACGGAACGGCGCTGTGGCTGTACTCGCTCACCCTGAGCAGGCGCTGGGCCCAGGTCCGGCGGGACCCGCGGATCGCCGTGGTCGTCGACGACGGTCACGCCTACGGGGAGCTGCGCGGCGTCGAACTGTCGGGCCGCGCGGACCTCGTGGGCGAGGCACCGCGCACCGGTCTGTCCTGCCCCGCGCTCGACGTCCCGGAGCGGATGTTCGCCGCGAAGTACTTCGGTCCGGACGCGATGCCGCACGACGGACGGCACGCGTGGCTGCGGCTGGCGCCGGACTCCGTCGTCTCGTGGGACTTCCGGAAGATCCCGGACTGATCGCGGGGAAAGGGCCGCCCGGCGACCGCGTTGTCAGTGGTCTCTGCGACAGTGGTGGGGTCAGTCCGTCCGGCGTCGTCACGGTGCGGGACGGGGTGGCTCCGGCCGCCGTGGCCGGGCGCCGACGAGGACGAAGGAGATCCGGTGAACGTGCTCTTCCCCGCGCTGCGTGACGGTTCGCCCGCCCCTGCCCTGCGCTTCGGCGACCGGGCGCTCAGCCACCGGCAACTCGCCGCCGTGGCGGGCCCGCTCGCCGAGCGGATCGGCGGCCTGCCGCGCGTCGCGGTGTGGGCGACGCCGTCCCTGGAGACCGCGGTCGCCGTGGTGGCCGCGCTGCTGGCGGGGGTGCCCGCCGTACCGGTGAACCCCAGATCCGGCGAACGGGAGTTGGCGCACATCGTGGCCGACAGCGCCCCGGCGCTGGTCCTGGCCGAGCCCGGCGCCACACTCCCGGACGCGCTCGCCGCCCTCCCCCGCCTCGATGCCGAGGTCACCGACGGGGCGGAAGCACCGCCCGTCCCCCTGCCGGAGGAGCCCGGCGGCGAGACCCCCGCGCTCATCGTCTACACCTCCGGTACGACCGGCCCGCCCAAGGGCGCGGTCCTGCCCCGGCGTGCCCTGGCGCACACCCTGGACGCGCTGGAGGACGCCTGGCGGTGGACCGCGGACGATGTCCTGGTGCACGCGTTGCCGCTGTTCCATGTGCACGGTCTGATCCTGGGCGTCCTCGGCCCGCTGCGCCGCGGCGGCAGCGTCCGCCACTTGGGCCGGTTCACCACCGACGGGGTCGCGGCCGCGCTCTCCGGGGGCGGCACGATGCTGTTCGGCGTGCCGACGATGTACCACCGCCTGGCCGCCGAGGCGGATCGTGATCCGGCGCTCGCGAAGGCCCTGGCCGGCGCCCGGCTGCTGGTCTCGGGTTCCGCGGCACTTCCGTTGACCGTCCACGAACGCATCACCGCGGCGTGCGGCCGGCGGGTCATCGAGCGGTACGGCATGACGGAGACGCTCATGACCACCAGCGTCCGCGTGGACGGCCCCCCGGCCACCGGCACGGTCGGCGTACCGCTGCCCGGCGTCGAGGTACGCCTGGTCGACGAGGCGGGCGGCACCGTCGACGCGCACGACGGCGAGACGGTCGGCGAGATGCAGGTCCGCGGGCCGCATCTGTTCCTCGCGTATCTCAACCGTCCCGATGCCACGGCCGCCGCGTTCGACGGCGAGTGGTTCCGTACGGGTGACATGGCGACGCGGGACGCGGAGGGCAACTACCGCATCGTCGGCCGCAAGGCCACCGACCTGATCAAGAGCGGCGGCTACAAGATCGGCGCGGGCGAGATCGAGAACGCCCTCCTCGCGCACCCCGGGGTGGCCGAGGCCGCCGTCACGGGCGAACCGGACGAGGACCTCGGCGAACGGATCGTGGCCTGGGTGGTCACCACCCCCGGCGACGGACCGCAGCCCTCCGCCGACGAACTCATCGACCACGTCGCCCGCCAACTGGCCCCCCACAAACGCCCGCGCGTCGTCCGTTTCCTGTCCGCACTGCCCCGGAACGACATGGGCAAGATTCTTAAGCGCGATCTTCGGATCTGAGCCCGAAGGCTCCGCGGTCGGCGGGGGACGGCGCCGGGCGGTGAGGAGGCGAATGCCGGTCTTTCGGTCCCGTGTTTCGCTTGTCCGCACCGGCTCCGCCGTCTGCGACCGCTGGTATCCGAGCCCGTTCCCATAACGGATCTCAAGAACGACGTACGGAATGCAGAGAGGGATCTTCCCAGGTCAGTACGCCGTCGCGGGCGGAACCCTGCCGCCGCAGGGACGTCGTCCCTCCACAGGGCACCGCGAAAGCAAGAACAAAGGCAAGAAGGTCACTCGCTCCTCCTTGCCGTAATCAACGTACAACGCACTGGGGGCCTTGCCACAAGGCCCAGGCCATGCCACAGAATCACCGTCCAAAGCCGGAACCTGCGGACATCAGGAATCCGCGGTGTACGCGCGCTTCGCCGACGCAAGAGGCGCAGGGACCTGTGATCGGACGGCAGGCCCCGCAGCAAGGATGTGGGCGTGCGTACCCCGCGATGACGCAGAACGACCGGTGAACTCCCTTCTCGCGGAACGGACGTGGTCATGATCGACGTAATCGTGGTCGGCGGTGGACCGACCGGGTTGATGCTGGCCGGAGAGTTGCGGCTGCACGGCGTGCACGTGGTCGTCCTGGAGAAGCTGGCCGAGCCGACCGGGCAGTCCCGCGGGCGCGGCCTGCATGTGCGCAGCGTCGAGCTGATGGACCAGCGCGGCCTGCTGGACCGGTTCCTCGCGATAAGCAAGAAGTTCCAGGCCGGTGGTTTCTTCGGCGGCATCGTCAAGAAGTGGCCGGACGGGCTGGACACGGCCCACCCGTACAGCCTCTCGGTCCCGCAGCCGGACACCGAGCGGCTGCTCAACGAGCGGGCCCTGGAACTCGGTGCCGGGATCCGACGCGGCTGCGAGGTCGTCGGACTGCACCAGGACGATGACGGGGTGGGCGTCGAGCTGGCGGACGGCACGCGCCTGCGCTCGCGCTACCTCGTCGGCTGCGACGGCGGCCGCAGCACGGTGCGCAAGCAGATCGGCGTCGGCTTCCCCGGCGAACCCTCCAAGGTCGAGACGCTGCTGGGCGACATGGAGGTGACCGAGGACCCGGCGACGATCGCCGCCGTCGTCGAGAAGGTCCGCAGGACCCAGCTGCGGTTCGGCGCCCTGCCCCTTGAAGGCGGGGCGTACCGCCTCGTCGTCCCCGCCGACGGCGTGGCCGAGGACCGTACGAGCCCACCGACCCTCCAAGAATTCACGAAGCAGCTGCGGGCCTGCGCGGGCACCGACTTCGGGGCGCACTCACCGCGCTGGTTGTCCCGGTTCGGCGACGCCACCCGGCAGGCCGAGCGCTACCGCGTCGGCCGGGTGCTGCTGGCCGGCGACGCGGCGCACGTCCACCCGCCGACCGGCGGTCAGGGCCTCAACCTCGGTGTGCAGGACGCGTTCAACCTGGGCTGGAAACTGGCCGCCACGGTGAACGGCTGGGCACCGGAGGGACTGCTGGACAGCTACCACACGGAACGCCACCCGGTGGGCGCCCGCGTACTCGACAACACCCGCGCGCAGATCACCCTCCTGGGGGCCGACCCGGGCGCGACCGCACTGCGAGAACTCTTCTCGCGGCTGTTGGACTTCGAGGAGGCGAACCGGCACGTGACCGGGATGATCACCGCGGTCGAGGTCCGCTACGACCTCGGCGAGGGCCACGAACTGCTCGGCCGGCACCTGCGGGACGTGAAGCTGAAGCACGGCCGCCTCTACGAACGGATGCACCGCGCCCGCGGCCTGCTGCTCGACCGGACCGGCCGGCTCACGGTGGCAGGCTGGGCGGACCGCATCGACCACATCGTCGACGGCAGCGACGAACTGGACGTCCCCGCGGTACTTCTCCGTCCGGACGGCCACGTGGCGTGGGCCGGCGAGAGCCAGTCGGACCTGCTCGCCCAGATACCCAAGTGGTTCGGCGTGCCCGCCAAATGAATGCGTGATCCGGCCCGACGGGACGGGCCGTGTGACGGGATGTGCGGCGCCTTGGCAACGGTACGAGCGCGGCTGACCCCCGCGCTCCCCGAGGCTCCGTCGGCCTCGGCTCGTAGGACGTGCTGGGCGCGGGATCAGGCGTGGGGCATCAGCCGTCCTGCATGCTCCGGCCCACGAGGGTGAGTGCTTCCACGGCGGCGCGGATCGAGGGGCGCCGGTCGGCGTCCGCACGCCAGATCGCGTAGACATGCCGGCGCATCGGGTGCCCCACCGGCACCACGCTGACGCCGTCGGGGACCGGTCCGCGCCCGAGGCGCGGGGCGACGGCGACGCCCAGGCCCGCGGCGATCAGGGCGAGTTGGGTGTGATGTTCCTCGGCGAGATGAGCGATGCGCGGTTCGATGCCCTTGCTGCGCAGGGTGAACATCAGCCAGTCGTGGCAGAACTCCCCCTGCGGCCAGGAGATCCACTCGTCGTCGGCGAAGTCCTCCAGCTCGACGGTGCGGCGGCGGGCCAGCGCGTGGCCCGCCGGCATCGCGACATCGGCGGGGTCGTCGAGCAGCGGTGCCTTCGCCAAGCCTTCGGGCAGTGACAACGGGCGGTTGTACCAGTCCAGGACGACCGCGAGGTCGGCGTCGCCCCGCACCACGTTCCGTACGGACTCGTCCGGTTCCCTCTCCGTCAGATGCACGCGTAGCTGCGGGTGCGCATCGCGCAGGGCGACGAGCGCGGACGGGAAGAGGCCACGGGCCGCGGTGGGGAAGGCGGCCAGACGGAGTTCGCCGACGGCCTGCCCGCGGTGTGCCTCCAGGTCGGCCTGGGCCAGCTCGACCTGGGAGAGAATGCGCGCGGCGTGCTCGGCGAGCAGCCGGCCCGCGTCGGTGAGCCGCACGCCCCGTCCGTTCTTCGCCAGCAGTTGCTGACCGGTCTCCCGCTCCAGTTTGGCGATCTGCTGGGAGACCGCCGATGTCGTCACATGCAGGCCGTCGGCGGCCGCGCTCACCGAGCCGTGCCGGGCCACAGCATGCAGCGTCCGCAGGCGATCAAGGTTCAACATATAAGCAATGCTAAGCGATATCTTCTAAATCTTTTCACTTGTGCTACGAGATTGTGCGCCCGCATCGTAGACGCCATGAGCACCACCGCCTCTCCCCCGGACTCCTCCGCCATTCCCGCACCCGCCTCTCACACCGCCGTGACCAGCGATCCCGCTGCCGCGTCCGCCGCAGCCGGCTCCGACCGGCACGGGAACACCCCCCGGCCGCGTCGCGTCGTCGACTGGCGGATCCGCTTCACCGTGCTCGCCCTGATCTGGGGATTCAGCTTTCTCTTCATCAAGGTGGGGACAGAGGGGTTCGCGCCGTTCCAGGTCACGCTGGGGCGGCTGGTGTTCGGGGCGTTGGTGCTGTTGGTGGTGCTCGTGGCCAAGCGGGAGCGGTTGCCGCGTTCCGTACGGACCTGGGGGCATCTGGCGGTCGCCGCGCTCCTCCTCAACGCCCTTCCGTTCTCCCTCTTCGCCTACTCCGAGCTGACGATTCCGTCCACGCTCGCCGGCATCTGCAATGCCACCTCACCGCTGTGGGGAATGGCCCTGTCGCTGGTGGCCCTCTCCGAGGACCGCCCCACCCGGCGCCGGGTCGCCGGTCTGGGCGTCGGCTTCCTCGGGGTACTCACCGTGCTGGGCGCCTGGCAGGGGTTCGCGGGAACGGACCCGGCAGGCACCGCGATGGCCCTCGGCGCCTCGCTCTGCTACCCGCTCGGCTGGATCTACGTCCGCCGCACCTTGGCCGGCGGCGGGGACTCCCACCTGTCGATGTCCAGCGCCCAAATGCTGCTCGCCACCCTCCAAATCGCCGTGGTCACCCCCCTGTTCACCTCCATGCCGACATCCTTCCCGGTCTGGCCCGCGCTCTCGGTCGTCGCACTCGGCGCCCTGGGGACCGGTATCGCGTTCCTGCTCCAGTACGGCGTGGTCGCCGAGGTCGGCCCCACGACCGCGCAGATGGTCACGTACTTCACCCCCGTGATCGCCACCGCCGCGGGGGTCACGCTCCTCGGCGAACCACTGAACTGGAACACTCCCGTCGGCGCCGCCATCATCCTCGCGGGCGCCGCCCTCACCCAGAGCCGGCCCCGCCGCACCACCACCGCAGCACTCCCCGAACAGCGCGGCTCCGGGCAGACCGCGACCTCTCGCGGCGGCGAGGCCGCTGGGGCCGCAGCGGCGACAGGCGACAGCTGACGCCGTGCGGGAGGGCGGGTGACGCCGTGGTGGGCATAGGGGCGTCAGGCTCGGACGATGGGTGACGCCGTGGCGGACTTGGGGGGCGTCGGACGTCACGCCGTTGCCGGAAGGTGGGGGGCGGTGGGCGGAGTTGGGTTGCGCCCCGCCGCCAGCGTGGCACGTTCGGGCCTTCTCTCCCCTCCCCCACCCGCCCACCGCCACCACCACACCGCCCCCTCACTCGTACCGCCCCACCTCCCCACCCCGTCCCCCGGCCTCGGCAACGGCGGAGGCCAGGGGAGCGATGTCCCGTTCGGACAATCCCGAGACCGTGATGCGGATGCCCGGCGGGGAGTCCATGCGGAAGCGCGCCCCGGGGGCCACGGCCCAGCCGGCGTGCAGGAGGCGGGCGACGACTCCTGTTTCCTCGGGGACCGGGACCCAGACGTTCATGCCGCTGCGTCCCCGCGCCGGTATTCCGTGGGCGGCCAGTGCGTCCAGCAGGGCATTGCGCCGCCGGTCGTAGGCCGCGGCCACCTTCGCCGGTTCGACGGCGGAGGTGCGCCACAGGTGGACCACGGCGTCCTGGAGGAGATGGCTCACCCAGCCCGGCCCCAGGCGCTGTCTGCCGCGCACCCGGTCGATGGTGACCGTGTCGCCGGTCAGGACCGCGAGGCGGAGGTCCGGGCCGTACGCCTTGGCCGTGGAACGGACCAGTGCCCAGTGGTCGGTGGCGCCGGAGAGGGAGTGCAGGGAGAGGTCGGTGATGCCGTGGCCATGGTCGTCCTCGATCAGCAGGACATCGGGATGCCGGGCCAGCAGGCCGCGGAGTGCGGTGGCGCGTGACCGGCTCACCGCCGCGCCGGTGGGATTCTGCGCGCGGTCCGTGATCACGACGGCGCGTACACCCTCCGCGAGAGCCTTCTCCAACGGGGTGGGCAGCGGTCCCTCGTCGTCCAGGGCGACCGGCACCGTGCGCAGGCCGAGCGCCGGGACGAGGTCGAGGAGGGAGCCCCAGCCCGGGTCCTCGACCGCGACCGCGTCACCGGGCCGCAGACGCGCGGCCAGCACTCTTTCGATGGCGTCGAGGGAGCCGCTGGTAACGGCGACGGGACCGTGCTCCACGCCGTCCCGGTCGAACGCCGCGCGGGCCAGCGCTCTCAGGTCGTCGTCGACGGCGGACGTCCCGTAGAGGGCCGGACAGCGGGCGTGGCGGGCGGCCGCCTCGGCCAGCGCCCGTTCGAGCGGGGGCAGCAGCGACGGGTCGGGATTGCCGTCCGAGGCATCGCGGACGCCCGGGGGGACCTCCACCCGCACCGCCTCCCGAGGGGTGGAGGCGGGCCGGGGACGCACCCGGCTGCCGCGGCGGCCCGCGGTCTCGATGACCCCGCGGTCGCGCAGGGTGCGGTAGGCGGCCGCGACCGTATTCGGGTTGACCTCCAGGTGGACGGCCAACTCCCTGAGTGGTGGCAGGACTTCGCCCGGTTGGAGCGCGCCCGCACCGACGGCCCGCTCGACGCTCGCGGCGATTTCCGATGCGCGCCGCCCTTCGATCCGATACTCTCCTAGCACAAAGCAGATTATGCACTAGTGCAATGGAGATGGCAATGGTCCACGCCGCGGCATACACACCGACCGAGCGCACCGTCCCCACACGCGCCACCGAGCGGGCCGCCTACGACCACGAGACGGTGCACGCGATCCTCGACGAGGGGTACCTCTGCCACCTCGGCTTCGTGCGCGACGGCCGCCCCGTCGTTCTCCCCACCCTCTACGCGCGCGTCGACGACCGTCTGTACCTGCACGGTTCCACGGGCTCCCGCCCGGTGCGGATGGCGGGCACCGCCGACCCCGGCCTCCCCGTGTGCGTGACGGTCACCCACGTCGACGGCCTGGTGCTGGCCAGGTCCGCCTTCCATCACTCCATCAACTACCGCAGCGTCGTGGTGCACGGCACCGCCCGGCAGGTCACCGACCCCGCGGAGAAGACCGCGGCGCTCGACGCGCTGGTCGACCACGTCCTGCCGGGACGCGCCGCGGACTCCCGGCCGGGCAACGCCAAGGAGCTGGCCGCCACCGCCGTCATACGGCTCGACCTGCGCGAGGTCTCCGCGAAGATCCGCACGGGCGGCCCCAACGACGACGCCGAGGACCTGGAGCTGCCGCACTGGGCGGGCGTCCTGCCCGTGGCACCCGTGTACGGCGCCCCCGTCCCGTCCGACGACCTCGCCCCCGGCACTCCCCTGCCCGCGTACCTCACCGCCCGCTGAGGAGACCCTGCGATGCTGATCCATCCCTGGGACGCGGCGGCCGACGACGGCGAGTGGCGGCAGTGGCTGGCCGCGCACGACTTCGGGCAACTGGCGGTGAACGGGCCGCCCGGCGCGCCGCCGCTCGTGCAGCCCCTGCACTTCGCCTACGACGCGGCCCGCGACGAGGCCGTCACCCACCTCGGCCGCCCCCACCCGATATGGGAGGCGCTGGAGAAAGAGCCGACGGTACTGCTCAGCGTGGTCGACGACTACACCTTCATCCCCGGTCCCTGGCAGGCGGAGCCGGACCGGCCGCCCGAGCACGGCGTCCCCACGAGCTTCTACGCCGCCGTGCAACTGACCTGTGCCGCCCATGTGGTGGACGCCCCGGAGGCCAAGGCCGCGCTGCTGCAGCGGCAGACCGCGCACTTCCAGCCGGAGGGCGGTACGGCCCCGGTCGTCGCGGGCCGGGCGCCGTACGGCCGGCTGCTGTCCGGCATGCGGGGGTTGCGGCTGGAGGTACGGGAGGTGCGCGCCAAGTTCAAGTACGGCGGGATGCGGAGCACCACGGTGCAGCGGCGTATCGCGGAGCGGCTGGCCGAGCGGGACGGCCCCGGGGACGCCGCCGCGCGGGCGCACCAACTGCGCCGTCTCGCCGCGCGGGGCGAGGACGGGGGTGGTGCCCCCGCCTGACCACCGTCGCTGCTGTCCCTACCGGGCCGTCATGACCCGGTAGGGACAGCAGCCGCTCCCCCGTCAGCCCGTGGCGTGCCCCGGACCGGTCGTCAGCGACGCCTTCGCGGTGGCCGCGCCGCGCGCCTCGGTGACGGCCAGTGCCGCGACGGCCGCCAGGAGCACCCCGGTGCCGAGGACGGTCGCCGGGGTGAGGTGTTCGCCGAGGAACAGTACGGCGATGACGGCGGCGGAGACCGGTTCGACGAGCGCGACCACGGACGCGGTGGCGGCACGCACGGCGGCGAGTCCGGCGAAGTACAGGCCGTAGCCGAGGGCGGTCGGCACGGCGGCGACGTACCCCATCAGCAGCAGGCTGCGGCCGAGGCCGTGGGCCTGCGGCCACAGCCCCTCCAGCGCGGCGAGCGGCAGCAGGCACACCGCTCCGGCGGCCAGGGCGCCGATCGTCGCGGCACAGGGGTCGTGTTCGCCGTCCTTGCCCGAGCGGCGGGTGACGAGCGTCATCGCGGCGGAACCGGCCGCGGAGAGCAGCGCCCAGCCGACACCGGCGGGCCGGACCGTACCGGTACCGCCGCCGAGGACGAGGACCACCAGCCCGGCGAGCGCCCCGCACACGGCCACCACGCCCCCGGTGCCGAGGCGTTCACCCATGAGGACGCGGGCGCCGACGGCGATGAGGACGGGTCCGGCGCCCATCGTCACGACGGTGCCGACGGCGAGACCGGTGTCCCGGACGGCGGCGAAGTACGCGGCCTGGAAGACGGCGAGGGCGACGCCGGTGACGGCGACCCGCGCCAGGCGCCGGCGCAGCGGCTCCTGGGGGCGCGGGGTGCGGACGGGCGTGCCGGCGCGCCGCCGGAGGACGGCCAGCGCGGCGAGCAGCAGGAGCATGCCGCCGACGGTGCGCCAGAAGGTGAGGGCGATCGGGCCGAGTCCGCTGCTCCGGTAGAGGACGGCGGCTGCCGCGCCCGCGGTGCCCCAGGCGGTGGCGGCGATGGTCACATAGAGGAGTCCGCGGCCCACGGGAAGGGCCGAGGAGTCAGAGGTGTGCATGGAAGGGGTGCTCCGGGAAGGTCAGAGCGGCGCGTGGGCGCCGTCGGTCGGTCGCGTGGTCCCGTGTGCGGGCAGCGCCGACCGGCCCGGGGACTCCTCCCGGGCCGGTTGTTCACCGGAGTGGGCCGCCCGCGCTACGCGGTCGGCGGGGAAAGCACCGTCATCTGCATGATCGTCATCTTAAAGTGCGCGGGGCCGGGCCGCCAGGCCGTCCCGCTCCTCGGGACGGCCCCCGGGGCGCCGTTCAGGGTGCCGTGGCCTCCGGGGCCGCGGCGACCGGCTCCGCCTTGCCCGTCTTCGGAGTACTTCTCTGCGCGATGAAGGCCCCGGCGAGGACGACGGCTCCGCCGAGGAGTTGCGGGGCGGAGAGATGCTCGCCGAGCAGGACCCAGGCCAGGACGGTGGCGATGACCGCTTCGAGGCAGGCGACCACACCGGCCACCTGCGGGGAGAGCCGCCGGATCGACAGCACCCCGGTGAGATAGGCGAGGACCGTGGCGATCAGCACGAGCCAGGCGAGGAGCAGCAGCGCGGGCACCTGCGCGCCGTCCATCGGCGCGAGGCCCCCGAGGACCCGGGCGTCCATGGTCCAGGGCCGGGCGACGACGGTGAGGACGGCGGCGCCGACGAGCAGCCCGTAGGCGATCACGCCGAGGGGGTCGGCGCGGTCCTCGCCGTCGGCCCCGTGGTCCGACAGGACGAAGTAGCCGACCTGGCAGCAGGCCGCGCCGAGGGCAAGGGCGAGCCCGAGGGCGTCGAAGCTCAGCCCCGACCACACCTCGACGACGCAGGCCAGGCCGCCGGCCGCGAGGACGACGCCGACCGCGGCGGCCCGGGAGACGGGGCGTTTCTGCACGCACCGCACCCAGCCCAGTACCAGGGCGGGCGCCAGGTACTCGACGAGCAGGGCGACGCCGACGGGGATGCGGGAGAGCGCGGCGAAGTAGAACGCCTGGACGCCCGCCACGGCGAGGAGGCCGAAGCCCGCCACGAGGGCGGGGCGGCGGCGCACCAGGGAGCGGTGGCGCCAGGCGACGGGCAGCATCACCAGCGCGGCGCCGCTGACCCGCAGCCAGGTGACGTGGAGGGGTTCCAGGCCCGCCTCGATGAGCGGTTTGGCGGCGACGCCGGAGCCGCCGAAGGCGAGGGCGGAGAGCAGGGCGAGGCCGAGCCCCGCGCCCCGCCCGCGGGGGTGGGGCGTTCCGGCGGGGTGTGCGGGGGAGGGCCGGGTCCCCGGGGGCCCGGCGGCCGGGGTCCGCGAAGTCGCGCGCATGCGCGCCATCATGACAGCAGCCGTCAGGAGCGTCACCCCTTACACACCTGTCACCTGTGGCGCGCGCCCAGGCGCCGTACGGTTCAGCCCCCGAGGTCGCGGTCCCCGTCGAGGCGGGCGGCGAGCCCGCCGGTGTCGACGGAGGCGCGCCGCAGGATCTCGACGGCCCGTGACTCGTGGTCGTCGACGAGGGCGGCGAGCAGGTCGAGGCAGTCCGCGTGGCACGCGTAGCGGGCGTGGGCGCGGTCGAGGGCGCCGTCCATGGCGGCGGCCGCGGCGGGCGACCAGCCGGGGACGCCGCCCTCGGTGACGATCGGGACGGCGCCGGAGTCCTCGACGGTGCCGTGCCACCGGAGTCCGTAGCCGATGCTGCGCTGGACGAGGTAGCCGAGCAGGCGGGCGATCTGCGGGGCGCCGCCGTCGAAGACGTCACGGACGGCGGGGTCCGACTCCAGGAGGCCGTGCAGGAGATGGGCGGTGTCGACCTGCCGGTCGCCGTCGCGGGTGGCCCTTCTACGGGCGGCGGAGACGACGGATGCCAGCTCAGGGGTGAGCCGGGTGTCCGGGTCCCCCGGGGCGGAGCCCTCCCCGGGGCTGTACGCGGTACCGTTTCGCACGGTTCCCACCCCATCAGCCGGGAGGTCCGGAAGCATCCCCGCCGGGGAGCATTCGCGCATCCCACGTGAGGTGGGGATGCCCGTAGCCCTTCTCCTCCGCAAGGAGGAGGCGGACGCATCCTGAGCGGCCCGGGTACTGCCCCGTGGTGGCATGACTCCACCACAGGAATGACGGGCCGTCACTTACGACTGGCTCCCGGAACCCCGCTCCCCCACCGGTCCAATTTTCCGCGATTGGCCTTGGCCCGCGACTCCGGCGGGAACCTACGCTCACGGCCATGAGAATCCGTTTCGTCGACGCGTTCACCACCCGTCCCTTCGCCGGCAACCCCGCGGCCGTCGTCCTCCTGGACGCCGACGGCTTCCCCGAGGACGCCTGGCTCCAGCAGGTCGCCACCGAGGTCAACCTCTCCGAGACCGCGTTCGCCCATCCGCTGCCCGGGGGCGGCCCGGCCGACTGGGCGCTGCGCTGGCTGACGCCCGCCACCGAGGTCGACATGTGCGGCCACGCCACCCTGGCCACCGCTCATGTCCTGCACACCACGGGGACGGCCACCGGAACGGTCCGCTTCACCACCCGCAGCGGCGTGCTCACCACCACGGCAGGCGCCGACGGGGCCATCACCATGGACTTCCCGACGGCCCCCCTGACCCCCGTCGCGGTGCCCGGGACCGTCGCCACCGCGCTGGGCGCGCCGGTCCTCTCCGCCCACGACACCGGGCCGCACGTCGGTGACCTCCTCGTGGAACTGGCCGGCGAACAGGCCGTGCGCGACCTCGCGCCGGACCTCAAGGCGCTGGCCGGACACGGCGGCCGGGGCGTGATCGCCACCGCCCGCGCCGAGGACCCCGACGGCGGCCACGACTTCGTCTCACGCTGCTTCTTCCCCGCCGTCGGTATCGACGAGGACCCGGTCACCGGCAGCGCGCACACCGCGCTCGCCCCGTTCTGGTCGGCGCGCCTGGGCCGGGACGCCCTCGTCGGGCTCCAGGGCTCGTCCCGCACCGGGCTCGTACGGACCGAACTGCGCGGGGAGCGGACGCTGCTGACGGGCTCGGCGGTCACCGTCATCGACGGCGAACTGCTGGCCACCGCCTGATCCCGTGGGGCGGGCCCGGTGCCCGCCCCTCACAGGGTCGGCAGCCAGTCCACGCGCCCGGCGAGCAGCGCGTACCCGAGGAACGCCACGATGTCGATGAGCGCGTGCGCGGCGACCAGCGGGCCGACCCGCCCCCACCTCCGGTAGAGGAGCACGAAGAGCGCGCCCATCACCATGTTGCCGACGAACCCGCCGATGCCCTGGTAGAGGTGGTACGAACCGCGCAGTACGGCGCTGATCGCCAGCGCGGCCACGGGCCCCCGGCCCAGCTGGTCGAGCCGGCGCAGCAGATAGCCGACGACGATGACCTCCTCCAGCACGGCGTTCTGGATCGCGGAAGCGATCAGTACCGGGAACTTCCACCACACGTCGGGCAGCGCCTCGGGCACCACCGTCAGATTGGCCCCGGCCGCCCGCGCGCCCAGATAGAGCAGCAGGCCCGAGCCGCCCACGGCCGCCGCCAGCAGGGTGCCGCGGCCGAGGTCGGCGCCCGGTCTGCGGCGGTCGAAGCCGAGGGCGCCCAGCCCGCCGGCCCCCTCGCGCCGCAGGAAGTGGGCCACCAGGGCGACGGGCACCAGCGCGGTGGTGATACCGAACAGCTGCCAGGCCAGGTCCAGCCACGGCCGCCCCGGGGCGTGGGAACCGTTGAGTGTCGCCGCCTGGTGGGCGAGCCCCCCGGGCCGGGTCAGCGCGCCGATGAAGCTGATCAGGGCCGACACTCCGCTGGCGCCCAGCGACAGGGCCAGGACCAGCAGCGTCTCGTTCCGCAGGAGTCCGCGGTCCCCGGCCGAGGCCGTGCCGCTCCCCTGCCCGGCCCCGCGGTCCCGTGCCCGCTCGTCACTCCCGCCGCTCGTCTCCGTGCGCACGGTCTCCGTCTCCTCCGTCACTGCCGCCCTCCCGCGTCGTGATGCGTCCCGCAAGGGTCACGCACACGACGGCGAGGAGCGCGCGACGGGCCGGACCCGGTGCCGTCCCGTGGGGCGTTTCCCTCCCTCCGCCGTACTCCGGGCGGGCCGCGGCGGAGGGAGGACGTGCCGCACGGGCGATGCCCCAGCTTGCCCCATGTCCCTCCGCCGGGCCGCGCGGGGCCCGTGTCTAGCCGGCCTCCGCCACCTCCGCGCCGTCGTCCCGACGGGTGCGGCGCCGCGGCGGGACGGAACGGGCCGCCACCGGCCAGGCGGTGGGCCAGGTGTGGACGGGCTCCCCGGCGAGCATCAGTTCGCCGTAGCGGCGGGTCATCGCGGCGAGCGCGTCGTCCCGGTCCAGGCCCTGGCGGCGGGCGTGGTGGTAGGCGGCGGCCTGCCACTCGGCGCCGTTCGTCCGCAGGACGCAGCGCTGCTCGATGATGCCCAGGTACAGGTCCCGGTCGCTGGGTTCGACGCCCCAGGCGTCCAGTCCCGACGCGGCGAGCGGCAGCAGTTCCTGCCGTACGAGGCGGGTCACCGGGAAGGAGCCGAGGCCGCCGGAGCGTCCGGGGCGGGGCCAGGTGACGCTCGCGCCGATGCCGTGGCGGCAGGCGGCGTCGAAGTTGGCGGCGGCCGCGGCGAACGGCATCCGCGACCACACCGGGCGCGGTTCCTCGGCCAGGGCGCGGACGAGGCCGAAGTAGAAGGCGGTGTTGGCGAGAACATCGGCGACGGTGGGGCCGGCGGGCAGGACCCGGTTCTCGACGCGCAGGTGGGGGACGCCGTCGGCGACCGCGTACACGGGGCGGTTCCAGCGGTAGACGGTGCCGTTGTGCAGGACGAGTTCCGCGAGGTCGGGCACCCCGCCGTCGGCGAGCACCCGCAGCGGCTGCTGCGGTCCGCAGATCGGCAGCAGCGGGAGGAAGTAGCGCAGGTTCTCCTCGAAGAGTTCGTACGCGGAGGTGACCCAGCGCTCGCCGAACCAGGTGCGCGGGCGCACCCCTTGGGCCCGCAGTTCGGGCGGGCGGGTGTCGGTGGCCTGCTCGAACAGCGGCGGCCGCGACTCGCGCCACAGCTCGTGCCCGAAGAGGAAGGGCGCGTTGGCGCCGAGCGCGACCTGTACCCCGGCGATGGCCTGGGCGGCGTTCCATACGGCGGCGAAGCGGCCGGGTGTCACCTGGAGGTGGAGCTGGAGCGAGGTGCAGGCCGCCTCGGGGGCGATCGACGGCGACCGGGAGACCAGGTGCTCGACGCCCTCGATGTCGATGGCGAAGTCCTCGCCGCGGGCGGCGCGGATCTGGTCGTTGAGCAGGACGTAGCGGTCGATCTCGGAAAGGCTGGCGGCGGTGAGGTCGGAGGGGCCCAGCGTCGGGAGGATACCGATCATCATGATCCGCGCGGCGACCTCCCCGGCCTTGCGGTCGGCGTAGGAGAGGCCGGCGCGGAGTTCTTCGGCGAGTTGGTCGAGCACCCGCCCGGACAGGCGGTGCGGCAGGACGTTCACTTCCAGATTGCACTGCGCGAGTTCGGTCTGGAAATCCTGGCTGGCGATGCGGCGGAGTACCTGTGCATTCATCATCCGGGGGCGTCCCGAGGCATCGGCGAGATTCAGCTCGATCTCCATGCCCATCAGGTCTTTCGGCCGGTCGAACCGTTTCTCCCCGAGCAGTACCGCCAACGCTTCGAGACACTGGTGGAGCTTTCTTCGGTAATGGAGCCGGTCCGTCAGGTCGATGCCGTCCGCGGCGACCTTCTCGCCCATGGAAGAGTCCCTTCCTCCGGTGGACGGCCCGCGGCCACGGGCCGCTGGGGGCCTTCCCCGGCACCGCCCGGGGCTCATGCTACGGACGATGATGCCCCGGCAATCCGATCCATAACGCGACGCGGGGGTTCCGGTGCCGATAGGCTCGAAGTGGGACACGACGGGCACGTTCCACCGGCATATCCGTACGGTATTCACCAGGAGCATTTCCCGGCGAAAAACACCGTCGATATCCGGTCGATCACGCCCGGGGAAGGCCGCGAGGTAACCGTTCCGAGGGCCCGAGCAAAACGGCGTAAAGCACCTCCGGCGGCGGTCCGGATTTCGTCTTGCCATGAATTCACGTACCGTTCGGACCGCACACATTACGAACACATGTCGTATAAACTCTGGCGACGAGGCAGAGAATTGGCGCCCGGTGTGCTGTCGTTCCCACGGTACCGGGGAACCGCGGCCGGGCCGCGCGGCCGCGAGCGCGGCCGGCCGGACTCCGACCCCGCACGCAGACAGCGTCGTCCGCGTTTGCCCCGCTCCACCGTGTGACCCAGTGAGAGGCGATCCGCCATGCCGCTGCATGTCCCCGCTGCCCCCGCGCCCGCCGTGCGCAGCGTCCTCGCCGCCCTCGGCTCCCCCGCCGCCGTCCGCGACACGGGCACCTCCGCCCTGCGCGGCCACCAGGGACCGCTGAGCGCCGACCACCCGCTGCCCGTCCATGTGTGGGACACCGTCACCGGCACCGGCGCGGCGCCCCGCACCCGGCTCACCGGCTGGCGCTTCCTGGTCCGCGGCGGCGAACGCGCCCTGGCCACCGCGCAGGCCCGGCGCACACCGGACGGCTGGGCCTTCTCGCACTTCTGCGGCGGCCCCTACGTCACCGCCACCGAACTGGCCGTGGCACAGGCCGAGTCGCTGGCGGCGCCGTACCAGCCGCGGCTGCTGTCCGTACCGGAGCTGTACATGCTCACGCTGTGGCTGCACCACGACATCGCCTCGGACGGTGCCGGCGGCAGCCCCGCGCCGGGCGATCTGCTGGTACCGCTGGCGCCCGCGCCGCCGGGCATCGCCGCGCACCGGCCGCAGCGGGTGGCCGACCTGGTCCCGCGGCTGTCCCGCCGGCTGGCGCCCGCGCCGCTGCGTTCCACGGCCTGACCTGCCCCGCGGCGGCAATCCGTCGCACAGGTGAGCGCCCCACGCCCCGAACGGACGTGGGGCGCCGCGCCGTGCGCGGAGGCCGGGGGCGCCGGGGTCCCCGTCAATCTCCTTGACGCGCAGCGCACTTGGGGTGAACCGTCCGCTCGGGTGACGCGTCGGTACCGAGTGCGTACCGCTGAGGTGAAATCCCTGCGGAATCCCTTCCGTGGGGCAACACTGGAGACGACCGGAGAAACGGGGGAGCGGCCATGTCCACCTCATCACGCCGTACCACGGTGTCCATCCATCCGCAGCGAAAGACGACTCCCATGTGCCAGCACCAACCTCCCTGCCCCTCAGCCGACTCCACCGACCGGGAAGCCGCCCATCCCGTGGCGCACCACCCGGAACAGGGCTGGAGTCTGCTGTGCAACGGCGTCCTGCTCTTCGAGGACACCGGTGAACTGCTGCCGGACGGGCAGGTCATCGCCCCGCACCGGCCGCTCGGCGTCGCCGCCGCGGTCTGACGACGGCACCGGCCGGACGGCCGGCACGGTGCCCGACGACAAGGGCCCCCGGCGTGCTGCCGAGGGCCCTCCATGGAGTGCCGCGGGTCAGTCGTCGTACGCGTCGAGCGGCGGGCAGGAGCACACGAGGTTGCGGTCACCGAAGGCGCCGTCGATCCGGCGCACCGGCGGCCAGTACTTCTCCGCCGCCACCACGCCGGCCGGGAAGACGGCCTCCTGGCGGCTGTAGGGGTGCTTCCACTCGCCGGCCAGCACCGCCGCGGTGTGCGGGGCGTTGCGCAGCGGGTTGTCGTCCTTGTCCCACTCCCCCGAACCGACCTTGTCGATCTCCGCACGGATGGCGATCATCGCCTCACAGAAGCGGTCGAGCTCGGTCAGGTCCTCGCTCTCGGTCGGCTCGATCATCAGGGTGCCGGCCACCGGGAACGACATCGTCGGGGCGTGGAAGCCGTAGTCGACCAGCCGCTTGGCGACGTCGTCGATACTCACGCCCGTCGCCTTGGTCAGCGGCCGGACGTCGATGATGCACTCATGGGCGACCAGCCCGCCGGGGCCCGTGTAGAGCACCGGGTAGTGGGGCTCCAGCCGCTTGGCGATGTAGTTGGCGCCGAGCACCGCGACCTGGGTGGCCCGCTTGAGCCCCTCGGCCCCCATGAGCCGCACATACGCCCAGGAGATCGGCAGGATGCCGGCCGAGCCCCACGGCGCCGCCGAGACCGGGCCGACGCCCGTCTCCGGACCCGCGGTGGGCTGGAGCGGGTGGTTGGGCAGGTACGGCGCCAGGTGGGCGCGGACCGCGACCGGGCCGACGCCGGGGCCGCCGCCGCCGTGCGGGATGCAGAACGTCTTGTGCAGGTTCAGGTGCGAGACGTCCCCCCCGAAGCGGCCCGGCGCGGCCAGCCCGACCAGCGCGTTCAGGTTGGCGCCGTCGACGTAGACCTGACCGCCGGCATCGTGCACCGCCGCGCAGATCTCGGTGATGTGCTCCTCGAACACGCCGTGGGTGGACGGGTAGGTCACCATCAGCACCGCGAGCTGCTCCCGGTGCTGCTCGATCTTGGCGCGCAGGTCCTCGACGTCCACCTCGCCGTTCTCGGCGGTCTTGACGACGACGACCTTCATCCCGGCCATCACGGCGCTGGCGGCGTTGGTGCCGTGCGCCGACGACGGGATCAGGCAGACGATGCGCTGCGCGTCACCGTTGGCACGGTGGTACGCGCGTACCGCCAGCAGGCCGGCCAGCTCGCCCTGCGAACCGGCGTTGGGCTGGAGGGAGACCTTGTCGTAGCCGGTGACGGCCGCCAGCCGCTCCTCCAGCTCCCGGATCAGGGTGAGGAAGCCCTCCGCCTGGCCGACCGGGGCGAACGGGTGCAGCTGCCCGAACTCCGGCCAGGTCACCGGCTCCATCTCGGTGGTCGCGTTGAGCTTCATCGTGCAGGAGCCCAGCGGGATCATGCCGCGGTCCAGCGCGTAGTCCTTGTCCGCGAGGGTGCGCAGGTAGCGCAGCATCGCGGTCTCGGAGCGGTGCCGGTGGAAGACCGGGTGGGTGAGGTAGTCCCCGGTGCGCAGCAGCTCCTGGGGGAGCGCGTCGGCGGTGGCCGCGTCCAGGGCCTCGACGTCGCCCTCGACGCCGAAGGCCGCCCAGACGGCGGTGAGGTGCTCGCGGCGGGTGGTCTCGTCGCAGGCGATGCCGACGTGGTCGGCGTCGATGTGCCGCAGGTTGACGCCGGCGTCCAATGCGGCGGCGACGACCTCGGCCGCGCGGCCCGGGACCCGGGCGGTCAGCGTGTCGAAGTACGCCTCGTGCGCCAGCTCCACCCCGCCCGCCCGCAGACCGGCGGCGAGGACCGCGGCGTAGCGGTGGGTACGCCGGGCGATGGCGGCCAGGCCCTCGGGGCCGTGGTGGACGGCGTACATGCCGGCCATGACGGCGAGCAGCACCTGCGCGGTGCAGATGTTGCTGGTGGCCTTCTCGCGGCGGATGTGCTGCTCGCGGGTCTGGAGGGCCAGCCGGTACGCCTTGTCGCCGTCGGCGTCCACGGAGACGCCCACCAGGCGGCCGGGCAGGTTGCGGGCGAACTTCTCGCGGACGGCCATGTAGCCGGCGTGCGGCCCGCCGAAACCGAGCGGGACACCGAAGCGCTGGGTGGTGCCGACGGCGATGTCCGCGCCCAGCTCACCGGGCGGCGTCAGCAGCGTCAGGGCCAGCAGATCGGCGGCGACGGTGACGACGGCGCCCAGGTCGTGGGCCTGCTCGATGACGGCGCGCGGGTCGGTGACCGCGCCGGAAGCGCCCGGGTACTGGAGCAGGACGCCGAAGACGCCGCGTTCGGCGATCTCGGCGGGGATGCCGCCGGACAGGTCGGCGACGGCGACCTCGACACCGGCCGGCTCGGCACGCGTCTGGATGACGCCGAGGGTCTGCGGCAGGCAGTCGGCGTCGACGAGGAAGACGCCCTGCTTGACCTTGCCGACACGGCGGGAGAGCGCCATCGCCTCGGCGGCCGCGGTGCCCTCGTCGAGCAGTGAGGCGCCGGAGGTCGGCAGTCCGGTGAGGTCGGCGACCATGGTCTGGAAGTTCAGCAGGGCTTCGAGGCGGCCCTGCGAGATCTCCGGCTGGTAGGGCGTGTACGCCGTGTACCAGGCGGGGTTCTCCATGACGTTGCGCAGGATCACCGGCGGGGTGAACGTGCCGTAGTAGCCCAGGCCGATCATGGAGGTGAGCACCTCGTTGCGGCCGGCGAGGGCGCGCAGTTCGTCGAGGACCTCGGCCTCGGTGCGTCCCTCGGGCAGGCCCAGCGCCTCGGCGCTCTTGATCACGTCGGGGACGGCGGCGGCGGTCAGCTCGTCCAGCGAACCGAAGCCGACGTACGCGAGCATCTTGGCCCGCGCCTCGTGGTCGGGGCCGATGTGCCGCTGCTCGAACGGTGTGCCGCGCTCCAGCTCGGTCAGCGGGATGCGAGGGGTGGTCATCTGCGGGGGCCTCCTGGTCGTTGCGACCTGCGAGGGGCACCACGGCGCGGGTGCCCGGACGGCCTCCCCCTCTGTCATCGCGACCTGAGAGCTTCACCGGCCCGTGGGCGGCCCGGCTTTCACCGTCGGTGAGGAGGGGTTCCGGCGCTTCCCGTGGCCCGCCCTGCTTTCCAGAGTGACCTCGCCCGTGCGGTACGTGTGCCTGAGAGATTCCGGGGAGGATTTGCTCCTTCGGCGCCCCCGCCGCGGACGACGAGGGACTCTCCCGCACGGGTTCTGCGGCCGCTGCCAGCCTACCAGCGGCTTCACCTGGGTGATCGGCCGAGTGGCCGGGCCGGGGAAAGTGCCGTTGGGTAGGGGACACAGGGCAGTTGCGACCCGTTGGAGGGACCGTGCAAGCCGATATCGACCCCCGGAGCCTGATCGGCCGCAAGGCGTTCGACCGGCACGGCGCCAAGATCGGCACCGTGGACGAGGTGTACCTCGACGACGCGACCGGCGAACCGGAATGGGCGGCCGTACGCACCGGCTTCTTCGGCCGGGACGCCTTCGTGCCCCTGGAGCCCAGCGAACTGTCCGCCGACGGGCTGCACGTCCCCTACGACCGCGGACTCGTCAAGGACGCGCCCGACTTCGGCGTCGGCCGGCACCTCTCCCCCGAACAGGAACTCCGGCTCTACCGCCACTACCGGCTGGACTTCTCCCCCCGCGAGACCGACGCCGTGCCCTCCTCCCCGGACGAGGCCCCCGGGCGCGCGGGCGGCGCACCGGACTGACCCGCGGCCTCCCCCTGGGGCCCGCCGCCCACCAGCGGCAGCGGCTCCCCCGGGCGCAGCGCCGGATCGTCGACGGCGAAGGTCCGCACCCGGCCGGGCGGGGACCAGGGCTGTTCGAACCGCACGGTCACCCGGCCCACCCCGCTGCCCTGCACCCAGCCCGCGCCGAACTCGTCGTGCACCACGTCCGCCCCCGGGTTCCAGTGGCGGGGCCGCTCCTCCTCGGCCTCCCGGCCGTCCGCGGGCCCCGGTTCCCGCTCCGCCCGCGCGGCCTGAGCCGTCTGCCGCTCCTCCGCGAGCTGGGCGAACAGGTCCTCCTGCGTGAAGTCGGCGAGCCCGCTCACGCCCACGCCCAGCAGCCGGACCCCGCCGGTGGTGTCCACCGTCTCCAGCAGCCGGGCGGCGGCCTCCCGGACCACCGCCGGGTCGTCGGTCGGGCCGCGCAGCGTCTCGGAGCGGGTGAGGGTGGAGAAGTCGTAGTTGCGGACCTTGATCACGACGGTGCGTCCGGAGCGGCCCGCGCCCCGCAGCCGCTCGACGCAGCGGTCGGCCAGCCGCATCAGCTCGCCGCGCACCCGTATGCGGTCGGTGAGGTCCACGTCGAAGGTGTCCTCGACGGAGACCGACTTGGCGTCCCGTTCGGCCACCACGGGCCGGTCGTCGCGGCCCAGCGCCATGGCGTACAGCCCCGTGCCGTGCGCCCTGCCCAGCAGCCGTACCAGCTCCGCCTCGCCGGCCTCGGCGGTCTCGGCGACGGTGGTGATCCCCGCCCGGCGCAGCGCCTCGGCGGTCGCCGGGCCGACGCCCGGCAGCACCCGTACCGGCATCGGGGCCAGCAGCTCACGTTCCGTGCCCGGCGCGATCACCACGAGTCCGTCGGGCTTGGCCCGCTCGGACGCGATCTTGGCCAGCATCTTCGCGCCCGCGAGCCCCACCGAGCCCGTCAGCCCCGTCCGCACGTGGATGTCGGCGCGCAGCCGCTCCCCCACGGCCCGTGCGGCGGACGTCTCGGGCGCCGTGCCCCCGGCCTCCAGGTCGACGAACGCCTCGTCCAGGCTCAGCGGCTCCACCAGCGGCGACAGGGCGTGCAGCAGCTCCATCACCGTGTCGCTCACCTGGCGGTACACGCCGAAGCGGGGACTGAGGTAGGCGGCGTTGGGGCACAGGCGGCGCGCCTGGGCCGTGGGCATCGCGGAGCGGACGCCGAAGACCCGCGCCTCGTACGACGCCGTGGAGACCACGCCACGCGGCCCCACGCCCCCGACCACCACGGGCTTCCCGCGAAGGCTCGGCTTGGCCGCCTGCTCGGCCGAGGCGAAGAACGCATCCATGTCCAGGTGCAGGATCGTCGGCGCACGTCTCACACCACCGATGCTGCCGTACGGCACTGACATTCGAGCCCCGCGCCGTCCCGCGCCGCGCCGCGGCCGGGGTTCGCGGTGTCAGCCGGCGCGGTTGCGGCGCCGGGCAAGCTCGTCGTGCGGGTTGTGCCCGACGAGGGTCTCGCCGGTGTCCACCCGCTCGCCGTGCAGCTGGGACAGCGCGGCCTCCACGTCCCGCCACACCACTCCGATGGCGATGCCGAAGACGCCCTGACCGCCCTGGAGGAGCGCCACGACCTGGTCGGGCGAGGTGCACTCGTAGACCGTCGCGCCGTCGCTCATCAGCGTCATACGCGTCAGGTCGGCGAGCCCGCGGGCGCGCAGGTGCTGGACGGCGGCGCGGATGTTCTGGAGCGACACACCGGTGTCCAGCAGCCGCTTCACGATCTTGAGGACGACGACGTCACGGAAGCTGTAGAGCCGCTGGGTGCCGGAGCCGTAGGCGGGACGGACGCTCGGCTCCACAAGGCCCGTACGGGCCCAGTAGTCGAGCTGCCGGTAGGTGATCCCGGCCGCCGCGCACGCGGTCGGCCCGCGGTAGCCGATGGTCTGTGTCTCGTGTTCCCCCGACACCGCCACGGTGTGTACGGGGGGACGGTTCGCCCGCGCGCCCGCCTGGAGCGGGAACGCCCCTTCCGCCGCCGTACCGTCGCCGGTGATTCCCACGCCGCCCTCCGTCCTTCACGTCCCGGACGGGACCTGCTCATCGACGGTATGCAGTCGCCCGGGGTGCGTCAACGATCGCCGCGCTCGCCACGCCGGGTGATAATCACCCTGCGAGTGGTTTCCCGTGACCTCGCGCGGGGAAGGTGTGCGGGGTTTGGCCGGAATCCGATCAGCGGCGGCCGAAGTCACTGGTTTGCTGGTGCCGAAGTCCTCGGGAGAGATCTGGTCGAGGAACTCGCGGAACTTCTCCACCTCGTCCTCCTGCTCGTCCGGGATGGCGATCCCCGCGTCGTCCAGCACACCGTCGGTGCCGAAGATCGGCGTGCCGGTGCGCAGCGCCAGCGCTATGGCGTCGGACGGACGGGCACTGACCTCCACCCCGCTGGCGAAGACCAGCTCGGCGTAGAACACGCCCTCGCGCAGATCCGTGATGCGGACCTGCGTCAGCTCCTGTCCGACCGCCTCCAGGACGTCCTTGAAGAGGTCGTGTGTCAGCGGCCGGGCGGGGACCATGCCCTGCTGTGCGAAGGCGATGGCGGTCGCTTCCCCCGGCCCGATCCAAATGGGCAGGTAGCGGTCGCCTCCCACCTCCCGCAGGAGCACGATCGGTTGGCTGGAAGGCATTTCCACCCGGACACCCACGACGTCGAGCTCGTTCACACAGCAACCCTAGGACGTGCCCGGCCGGTTTGGGTAGTCGGGCACTCGTTTGCTCAGGGAAGCAGGTCCCGCAGCGCGGTCTGGACCAGCGCCGCGTGCAGCCGTACGCACAGTGTCGCCAGCTCCCGCGCGGTGGCCTCCGCATGGGCCCTGGTCTGCGGATTACGGTGCCGCCGAAGGGGTGCCACGACCTGCTCGACCAGCCCGGCCTCCCGGTCGGCCGCGGCCTTCACGGCACGAAGATGGCGCGGTTCGAGGCCGAAACGGCCCAGATCCGCGACGAGCCGGGCGACCGTGACGTCCTCGGCGTCGAAGGCGCCGTCCGCGCCGGCCGTGAGCAGCCCGTAGGACTCCCAGCCGGCCAGCGCCGCCTCGTCCACCCCGGCCGCCTCCAACAGCTCGGCACGGCCGATCCTGGCGGCGGCAGCGGGGCGCCCGGCACCGGGATCGCCCACGTCGTCCACGAGGTCGCGGACGGGCGCCGCCGGGGCGGACAGCGCCACCTCCTCGCCGCGTTCCAGGGCCTCCAGGTGCTCCCGGATGACCTTCAGCGGCAGATAGTGGTCGCGCTGCATCCGCAGGACGGTCGCCAGGCGCTCCACGTCCCGCGGGGTGAACTTCCGGTACCCGGAAGGCGTCCGCGTCGGCTCGACGAGCCCCTCGGCCTCCAGGAAGCGGATCTTGGAGATGGTGACCTCGGGGAATTCCTCGCGCAGCTGGGTGAGCACCGTGCCGATGCTCACCGGTTTGCCGTCCGAGGAGGCGGCGCCGGAGGACCCGGCACCGCCCGTCGGTGCAGTACGCATATGCCTTCCCCGGCCGGTCAGATACCGACGCCTCGCGGGCTGGCGTAGAAGACCAGGCGGAACTTGCCGATCTGGACCTCGTCGCCGTTGGCGAGGGCGGCCGACTCGATGCCCTCCCGGTTGACGTAGGTGCCGTTGAGGCTGCCGACGTCGGAGACGGTGAAGACGCCGTCCTGGCCTCGGCGGAACTCCACGTGGCGCCGGGAGACCGTCACATCGTCGAGGAAGATGTCGCTCTGCGGGTGCCGTCCCGCCGTGGTCAGCTCACTGTCCAGCAGGAACCGGCTCCCGGCGTTGGGGCCCCGGCGCACCACCAGCAGCGCCGACCCCGCGGGCAGCGCGTCCACGGCGGCCTGGGCCTCCGGGGACAGCAGCGGCATCTGGGTCTGGCCCGTCGTCTCCGCGTCGTACGCCTCAAGCCCCGAGATGGAGATCGTCGACGTCGTCTCGGAGGCGCGCTCGGCATGGGCCCCCGGGCGCAGCGGCGTACCGCAGTTGGAGCAGAACCGGCTCGTCCCCGCGTTGCGGTGACCGCACCGCGAGCACATCTGCACGGCCCCGCCGCCCGCCCCCGGGACGTCCTGGGAACCTATGGGGGCGGCCCCGGCGGAACCGGCGGAGGCCCCGCCGGCCGGACCCGCGACCTCGTCGCGGAACAGCGGGCGGTCCTCGGCGCCGCCCTCATCGGGACGACCCGAAGCGCGGTGCCGCGCCTCGCCGCCCTCCTGGCGTGCGTTCTTGCCGAACAGCTTTGCAAACAACTTCACGGGCGATTCCCCTTGACCGAAACAGACCCGCCCGTGGGGCAGGACGAACCCTCAATGCACACACCGGCCGGTCCGGACGTCCTGTGAACGTCCGCGGCCCTCCGACAGTTTCCCTCACGCACCTCGCTCACGGTGCGTCGACCCCCCGCCACGTCATGCCCTACCCGGGCCCTCGCCATCCGTTCATCCCTCACTGCGATGACGACCGAGCGTAGTCAGGCCGCTTCGCCTCTCGCAAGGCGTCCACAGTGATCTTCCGCGCATCGGTCACCACCACCTTGGCCTGCTCCTTCTCCAGCGTCTGCACCACCCCGCCGGGGATGTTCAGCGCCGGTCCCAGGTCCTGCGGCTTGCCGATGACCTTGAAACGATACGGCTGCTCGACCCGTTTCCCGTCGATCTCCACCGCGCCGCGGGCGTCGGACAGGTAACTGTTCGCGACCACCCGCACCTCGTTGACCTGGATCGCCTCGGCCCCGGCGGCCCGCAGCTCCTGGACGGCGTCCAACAGTTTGTCCGCCTCGACGGAATGCGTCGGGTCCTCGATGGTCAGGGTGATGCCGGGGCCCTGTGCCGCGACGGTCCCCGCCAGCACACCCAGCTGCCGTTCCTTCTCCACGGTCTGTCTACGGGCCTCCTCGGCCTGGTCCGAGCTGTTCTCCAGCTCGGTCTTCTGCCCTTCCAGGCGCCGCTGTTCGTCCGTCAACCGCTGGGAACGGTTGTCCAGCTCGTCCAGGATGCGCACCAGGTCCTCCTGGCGCGCACCGCGCAGCGCACTGCTGTCACTGGTGGAACGTACCTGAATCGCCAGGCCGAGGCCGAGAATGAACAGGAGGAGCGCAACGATCAGTTGAGCACGGGTCACCCGCGGCGGCCACAGACCGGCCTTCAGCCGCTGCCGTCCGGTGAGCGGCGCCTCGCCCGGATCCGCCTCCGCGGCGTCCGCCTCGGGCGTCTCGTCCCGCGGTGTCCGCCCGGGGGCGCCGGGCCGCTCGGGCGGCATCGGCCGCCTGCCCGCGGGCCGCCCGTCCCCCTCCGTCTCCTCGCGCCGTTCCGGCTCCGGGGTCTCGTCCTTCGCCATCCGCCTCACGCCCTGAAGACGTGCCGGCGGATCGCGGCGGCGTTGGAGAAGATCCGGATGCCCAGCACCACCACGACACCGGTGGAGAGTTGGGCGCCGACGCCCAGCTTGTCGCCGAGGAAGACGATCAGCGCGGCCACCACCACGTTCGAGAGGAAGGAGACGACGAAGACCTTGTCGTCGAAGATGCCGTCCAGCATCGCGCGCAGACCGCCGAACACGGCGTCCAGCGCCGCGACCACGGCGATCGGCAAGTAGGGCTCGACCACCGTCGGCACCACGGGTCGGACCACAAGTCCGACCACGACTCCCACGATGAGGCCCAGTACGGCGATCACGATGTGCCCTTCCCTGTGTCGGCGCCGCCCGTCGTCGCGGCACCGCCCTGCGGCTTAGCTGTGCGTACGATCACACTGGGGGCCGGTGGCAGCGTCACCTTGCCCTCCGCGGAAATCCTGGTGCGCACGCCGTAGTTCTCCTGCAGCACCTGCAGATAGCGGCCGTCGGCGCTCTCCTGGAACGCGGCGCTCAGCCGCTGCCCGTCCCCCACCGCGAGCACCGTGTACGGCGGCACCAGCGGTTTGTTGTCGACCAGTATGGCGTCTCCCGCGGCCCTGATCGCCGAGAGTGAGGTGAGCCGCTGCCCGTTGACGGCGATGGCCTCCGCCCCCGACTGCCACAGGCCGTTGACGACGCGTTGCATGTCCCGGTCGCGCACCCGACCGGTGTCGGAGAAACCACTGCTCTCCCGGGGGCCGCCGGTGCCGGACTGCGCGCCCTTGGCGTCGTCCACGACCAGCTTCACCCCGGGCCCCGTCACCTGCGTCGAGCCGGCCAGCAGGGCGAGCAGCTCGGACCGGTCGCCACCGTGCCGGCGCAGCGCCTCACGCTGCATCGCGACGACCGTGCCGCGCAGTTCGTCGACGCGGTGCTGCTGGGTGTCGGCCGCCGCGGTGCCCTTCTGGATGCGGTCGATCAGCTCCTCGCGCTCCTTGGCCAGCGTCGGGGCGGATATCCGCGCCTGGGCCGCGCCCACGGTCACCACCGCGGCCGCCAGCACCAGTCCGGCGGCCAGCCCCAGCTTCGCCCGCAGGGCCCGCGGCAGCCCGCGCACGCCCGCCGCGGAGGCGCGGGCGGCGGCCTCGGCGTACCCGTCGTCGAGGCTGTGGTCCATCACGTTGGTGAGCAGCGACATGGACGCGTCGGGGCGCGCGGCCGACGTACGGGGAGTGCTCCGATCGGGGGGCTGCGGCGACATGCCGCACATCGTCGCACGTCGGCCGCGTCGTCTCCCACACGGCCCCGCCGACGCACCCGCCAGGGGCACGCCGGCGGGGCGGGGTTCAGTGCCCGGCGCCGTCGACCACCGCGGACCACTCGTCGAGCAGATGACGGGCCGAGTCCTCGTCGGGCCCCTCCGCCCACAGATGCGTGACCGCCTCCGCGGGGTCGGGCAGCACCAGCACCCAGCGCCCGTCGCTCTCCACGACCCGCACGCCGTCGGTGGTGTCCACCGACCGGTCCCCGGCCGCCTCGACCACATGCCGCATGACCAGGCCCTTGACCGCCCACGGCGTCGCCAGGTCACGGCGCAGCACGTGCGCCCGCGGGATCCGCGCGTCGATCCGGCTGAGCGTGAGCTGCGTACGGGCCACCAGCCCGATCAGCCGCACGAACGCGGCGGCGCCGTCGAAGACACTGCTGAACTCCGGGACGATGAACCCGCCCCGGCCGTCCCCGCCGAAGACCGTGCCCTCCGCGCGCCCCACCCGGGTGAGGTCGTCGGGCGAGGTCGTCGTCCATTCGACCCGGGTGCCGTGGTACGCGGCCACCTGCTCGGCGATGCGGGTGGTGGTCACCGGCAGCGCCACCCGGCCGCTGCGCCGCTCGGCGGCCACCAGGTCGAGCATCACCAGCAGCGCCCGGTCGTCCTCGACGATCCGTCCACGCTCGTCCACCAGGGACAGCCGCTCGCCCACGGGGTCGAACCGCACACCGAACGCGGCACGCGCCGAGGCCACGATCTCCCCGAGCCGGACGAGTCCGTTCCGCCGCGCCTCGGCGGTCTCGGTCGGGCGGGACTCGTCGAGACCGGGGTTGATCGTCAGCGAATCCACCCCGAGCCGGCCGAGCAGGCTGGGCAGCACCAGGCCCGCGCTCCCGTTGGAGGCGTCCACCACGACCTTCAGCCCGGCCTCGGACACGCCCCGGGTGTCCACGGCGCGCAGCAGGGCGCCCGTGTACGAGTCGAAGACGCTGGAGGGGAAGCTGAGGTCGCCGATCTCTCCGGGGAAGGCACGGCGGTACTCCTGGCGTGCGTAGACCCGGTCCAGTTTGCGCTGCCCCGCCTGCGAGAGGTCGGCGCCGCGCTCGTCGAAGAACATGATGTCGACGGAGTCCGGCACGCCCGGCGTCGTACGGATCATGATGCCGCCGGCGCTGCCGCGGGCGGTCTGCTCGCGGGCGACGGGCAGCGGCACGTTCTCCAGGTCGCGGACGTCGATGGCGCTGGCCTGGAGCGCGGAGATCACCGCGCGTTTGAGGGCCCGCGCACCCCGGGAATGGTCACGGGCCGTGGTGACCGTGGCGCCCTTCTTCAGCGTCGTCGCGTACGCGCCGGCGAGGCGCACCACGAGTTCCGGGGTGATCTCGACGTTCAGGATTCCCGAGACGCCCCGCGCGCCGAAAAGATGGGCCTGGCCGCGCGATTCCCAGATCACGGACGTGTTGACGAACGCGCCGGGCTCGACCGTCTTGAACGGGTAGACCCGTACATTCCCCTGGACGATGGATTCCTCGCCCACCAGGCATTCGTCCCCGATGACCGCGCCGTCCTCGATCCGGGCGGCCCGCATGACGTCGGTGTTCTTCCCGACGACGCAGCCCCGCAGATTGCACTGCGCGCCGATGTAGACGTTGTCGTGGACCACGGCCTTGTGGAGGAAGGCGCCCTTCTTGACGACGACGTTGGACCCGATGACGGTGTGTTCGCGGATCTCCGCCTCCGCCTCGATCTTGGCGTAGTCACCGATGTACAGCGGGCCGCGCAGTACCGCGTCGGTGTGGACCTCGGCGCCTTCGGCGACCCATACGCCCGGGGAGATCTCGAAGCCGTCGATGTCGACGTCGACCTTGCCCTCAAGGACGTCGGCCTGGGCCTTCACATAACTCTCGTGGGTGCCGACGTCCTCCCAGTAGCCCTCGGCGACATAGCCGTAGACGGGTTTGCCTTCCTTCATCAGCTGCGGGAAGACGTCACCCGACCAGTCCACCGGGACATCGGGCCGGACATAGTCGAAGACCTCGGGCTCCATGACATAGATGCCCGTGTTGACGGTGTCCGAGAAGACCTGTCCCCAGGTCGGTTTCTCCAGGAAGCGTTCGACCCTGCCCTCGTCGTCGACGATGGTGATGCCGAATTCCAATGGATTGGGCACCCGCGTCAGGCAGACGGTGACGAGGGCGCCCTTCTCCTTGTGGAAGCGGATCAGATCGGTGAGGTCGAAGTCGGTGAGCGCGTCACCGGAAATGACGAGGAAGGCATCGTCCCGAAGGGCTTCCTCGGCGTTCTTCACGCTGCCGGCGGTGCCCAGCGGCTTTTCCTCGTTGGCATAGGTGAGCTCCATGCCGAGTTCTTCCCCGTCACCGAAATAGTTCCGGACGAGCGAGGCAAGGAATTGCACGGTCACCACGGTCTCGTGGAGACCGTGCCGCTTCAGCAACCTGAGCACATGCTCCATGATCGGCCTGTTGGCCACCGGGAGCAGCGGTTTGGGCATGCTGGACGTCATGGGGCGCAGTCGGGTGCCTTCCCCGCCGGCCATCACCACGGCCTTCATGTCGGAAGCGTCCTCCTCTGGGAGACGACGGTCTTGCCGACTTCACCCGTCCGGCTCGCCCACTGTTCTCACGAACGGGCGCCGCGGTGGCACAGGACTTTCCTGCTTCGGCGAGTTCAGTCGGCCGTGGTGGCCACCCTGATGATCCGGCGGACCTGAACCACGTAGAGGATTCCTGCCCACCAGTAGAGCGCTATACCCCAACCGGCGAACGCCCATCCGAAAATAGCGGCGAGATCACCGAGCCGGCCGGTCGTGTCACTCAGGAGGAGCAACGGGAAGGCATACATCAGGTTGAACGTCGCGGCCTTGCCGAGGAAGTTCACCTGAGGAGGTCCGTAGCCGTGACGGGCCAGCAATCCGACGGCGATCAGCAGCATGAGTTCCCGTGCCAGCAGCGCCAGGGTGACCCAGAGCGGCAGGATCTCCCGCCAGGTCAGACCGATCAGGGTGGAAAGGATGTAGAGCCGGTCGGCGGCCGGGTCGAGGATGCGCCCCAGGCTGCTGATCTGATTCCAGCGCCGGGCGAGCTTGCCGTCCAGGTAGTCGCTGACTCCGCTCAGGGCCAGCACCAGGAGCGCCCAGCCGTCGGCGTTGGGGCCGCCGAATTTCGGCCACAGAATCAACCACAGGAACAGCGGTACGCCGGCGAGGCGCGCCATGCTGAGAATGTTCGGGATGGTGAGGACGCGATCCGTCTGGATCCGCGTCTCCTGGACCTCCACGCGGAAGCCTCCTGTGGGAAATGTACCGACGATGCCCCACGACTTTACCTGGGCGGCCGCCCGTACGGTTCTGCGGGTCCGGCAAGAGGCCCCACAGTACGCAAAACACACCGTAGGCCTGCAAAAGCCCGGGAGAAGAACGGCCGTGAACGCAGAAAGGCCCCGCACCATACGGTGCGGGGCCTCCCCT
>NZ_JCANQV010000010.1:0-49014 GCF_059553635.1 Candidatus Streptomyces philanthi | reverse complement strand
CGGTGAGGGCGCCGGCCGTGCCGACCGCCTCGATCCGTCCGCCGCCGAGCCGTACGTCCACGGTGCGGCCGTCGGCGAGCCGGGCGCCGCACAGGACCAGGGGGGACGTGTCGGACCGCCCGCCCGGCCGTTCCGGCGGCCTCGGTGCACTGCTGCTGTCGGACATCGCGCTCCTCGGGGCAACGCACGGGCCTGCAAGATCACGCAGCGTGCCCCGAGCCTAGGACGCCGCCGGGGGAGCGGTGCGCAGGCGCGGAATAGTCGTACCGGTGTGGTGTGCGCGGGGGCCGCCGGATGTGGATTTCACGTTTGGCGGCGGGCCGTGTAATGTCTTCATCGCTCGCCCCAATAGCTCAGTCGGCAGAGCGTCTCCATGGTAAGGAGAAGGTCTACGGTTCGATTCCGTATTGGGGCTCGATGTGTGAGGTCCTCCGCTTTCGGGCGGAGGCCCCTCGCATCACAGCGGTGTAGCTCAGTCGGTAGAGCAAGCGGCTCATAATCGCTGTGTCACCGGTTCAAGTCCGGTCACCGCTACTGACAGTAGCCGATTGTGGGGTCGGTCCTCTCGGTCGGCTACTCTTTATGCGTTCATCTGTCCACCTGTTCGTCAAGGAGCACTTCACGTGGCTGCCACCGACGTCCGCCCGAAGATCACGCTGGCCTGCGTGGAGTGCAAGGAGCGGAACTACATCACCAAGAAGAACCGGCGCAACGACCCGGACCGTCTTGAGATGAAGAAGCACTGCCCCCGCTGCAACGCGCACACCGCGCACCGCGAGACGCGATAACAGCAGGCTTTGTCCGTGAGGCCGCCCCCACACCCTGGGGGCGGCCTCACGCGTTACCACCGCATCGTTCAGGAGGTCGCGAGCCGATGGCGCTCGACCAGTCATTTGTCGGCCGTACGTATCCGCCCGCCGGTTCGTACGAGGTGGGCCGGGAGAAGATCCGGGAATTCGCCGAGGCCATCGGTGACGGAAATCCCGCTTATACCGACCCCGAGGCCGCGCGGGCCCTCGGCCACCCCGATGTGATCGCCCCGCCGACCTTCGTCTTCGCGATCACCTTCAAGGCCGCCGGCCAGGTCGTCCGGGACCCGCAGCTGGGGCTCGACTACAGCCGGGTGGTGCACGGCGACCAGAAGTTCGCCTACACCCGCCCGGTCCGCGCCGGCGACCGGCTGAGCGTCACCTCCACCATCGAGGCCGTCAAGTCCATGGCGGGCAACGACATCATCGACATCCGCGGTGAGGTGCACGACCAGGACGGTGAGCACGTCGTCACCGCCGTCACCAAGCTGGTGGCCCGCGCCGCCACCGAGGAGGGCTGAGATGACCGCCGCCATCGCCTACGCCGACGTCGAGGTCGGCACCGCCCTCCCGGCGCAGTCCTTCCCTGTGACCCGCGCCACCCTCGTCGAGTACGCGGGCGCCTCCGGGGACTTCAACCCCATCCACTGGAACGAGCGGTTCGCCAAGGAGGTCGGACTGCCGGACGTCATCGCGCACGGCATGTTCACCATGGCCGAGGCGATCCGCGTCGTCACCGACTGGACCGGTGACCCGGGCGCGGTCGTCGAGTACGGCGTCCGCTTCACCAAGCCCGTCGTCGTCCCCGACGACGACACCGGCGCGCTGATCGAGGTCAGCGGCAAGGTCGCGGCCAAGCTGGACGACGAGGCCCGCACCGTCCGCGTCGACCTCGTCGCCACCAGCGCGGGCCAGAAGGTGCTGGGCATGTCCCGCGCCGTGGTCCGGCTGGCCTGATCCACCCTCGCGGGGGCGGCCCGGTGCCGCCGGACCGTCCCCGTACCCTGGGGCGCGTGCAGGAACTCCACGACGCCCCGCTCGCCCCGCTGACCACCTTCCGTCTCGGCGGCCCCGCGACCCGCCTCGTCACGGCCACCACCGACGACGAGGTCATCGACACCGTCCGCGCCGCCGACGCCGCGGGCACCCCGCTGCTGCTCATCGGCGGCGGCAGCAATCTCGTCATCGGCGACAAGGGCTTCGACGGCACCGCCCTGCGCATCGCCACCCAAGGCTTCGACCTCGACGGCACCACCCTCACCCTCGCCGCGGGCGAGAACTGGTCCGACGCCGTCGCCCGTACCGTCGGCGCCGGCCTCGCCGGCATCGAGTGCCTCGCCGGCATCCCCGGCTCCGCCGGCGCCACCCCGATCCAGAACGTCGGCGCGTACGGCCAGGAGGTCTCCTCGACGATCACCGAGGTCGTCGCCTACGACCGCCGCGCGGAACGCACCGTCACCCTCTCCGGCGCCGACTGCGGCTTCGGCTACCGCCACAGCCGCTTCAAGGAGCACCCCGACCGCTTCGTCGTCCTGCGGGTGCGCTTCGGCCTGGAGGACGCGGGCGGCCTCTCCGCGCCCCTGAAATACCCCGAGACGGCCCGCGCCCTCGGCGTCGCGGCCGGCGACCGGGTGCCCGCCGCCACCGCCCGCGAGACCGTCCTCGCGCTGCGCGCCGGCAAGGGCATGGTCCTGGACGCCGACGACCACGACACCTGGTCCGCCGGGTCCTTCTTCACCAACCCCGTCCTCACCGAGGAGGCGCACACCGCCTTCCTCCAGCGGGTGCGCGACCGCCTCGGCGAGGACGTGCGGCCGCCCTCCTTCCCGGCGGGCGAGGGACGCTTCAAGACCTCGGCGGCCTGGCTGATCGACCGGGCCGGCTTCACCAAGGGCTACGGCAGCGGCCCGGCCCGCATCTCCACCAAGCACACCCTCGCCCTCACCAACCGGGGCGGGGCCACCACCGAGGACCTGCTCGCCCTGGCCCGCGAGGTCCGCGACGGGGTCCGCGCCGCCTTCGGCATCACGCTCGTCAACGAGCCGGTGACGGTCGGCGTCAGCCTGTAGACGCCGGGGAGGGGCGCGGCGGGGCCGCACGCGCCCCCTCGCGCCTCAGTCCGCCAGCCAGGCGTCGATGCCCGCCAGCAGCCGCGTCCGCTCCGCCTGGGGCGCCCGGGAGGCGCGCACGGACTGGCGGGCCAGCTCGGCCAGCTCGGCGTCGGTGAAGCCGTGCACCTCGCGCGCGATCTCGTACTGGGCGGCCAGCCGCGAGCCGAACAGCAGCGGGTCGTCGGCGCCCAGGGCCATCGGTACCCCCGCCTCGAAGATCGTCCGCAGCGGGACGTCCTCCGGCTTCCCGTAGACCCCGAGCGCCACATTGGACGTGGGGCACACCTCGCATGTCACCCCCCGCGACGCCAGCCGCCGCAGCAGCACCGGGTCCTCCACGGCCCGTACGCCGTGCCCGATCCGTTCGGCGTGCAGATCGTCCAGGCAGTCCCGGACACTCGCCGGACCGGACAGCTCACCGCCGTGCGGCGCCGCCAGCAGCCCGCCCTCCCGGGCGATGGCGAAGGCGCGGTCGAAGTCGCGGGCGAAGCCCCGCCGTTCGTCGTTGGACAGCCCGAAACCGATGATCCCCCGGTCGGCGTAGCGCACCGCGAGCCGCGCCAGCGTACGGGCGTCCAGCGGATGCTTCATCCGGTTGGCCGCGACCAGCACCCGCATGCCCAGACCCGTCTCCCGGGAGGCGGCGTCCACCGCGTCCAGGATGATCTCCAGCGCCGGGGTCAGCCCGCCCAGCCGGGGCGCGTACGAGGTCGGGTCGACCTGGATCTCCAGCCACCCCGACCCGTCCGCCACGTCCTCCTGGGCGGCCTCGCGCACCAGCCGCCGGATGTCGTCCGGCTCCCGCAGGCACGAGCGCGCGATGTCGTACAGCCGCTGGAAGCGGAACCAGCCGCGCTCGTCGGTCGCCCGCAGCCGGGGCGGCTCCCCGCCGCTCAGCGCCTCGGGCAGATGGACGCCGTACTTGTCGGCCAGCTCCAGCAGGGTCGACGGGCGCATCGACCCGGTGAAGTGCAGATGCAGATGGGCCTTCGGGAGCTGACGGACATCACGTACACGTTCCATCCACCGATCTTGCCGTACCGGGTCCCCGTCCCGGTAGGCCCGGAGCCCGAAGGGGTGCCGGGCAGAACGCGCGAACGGGCCCCGGGAAAGCTCCCCGGGGCCCGCTCGGCCGTGTGCGGCCTGCCGCGCTACTTCGCCTCGGCCAGCAGCTTCTGGACGCGGGAGACGCCCTCGACCAGGTCCTCGTCGCCGAGCGCGTACGACAGACGCAGATACCCGGGGGTGCCGAACGCCTCACCGGGGACGACCGCGACCTCGGCCTCCTCCAGGATCAGCTCGGCCAGCTCCGCGCTGCTCGACGGCCGCTTGCCGCGGATCTCCTTGCCCAGCAGCCCCTTGACCGACGGGTACGCGTAGAACGCGCCCTCCGGCTCCGGGCAGACGATGCCGTCGATCTCGTTGAGCATCCGCACGATCGTGCGCCGGCGGCGGTCGAAGGCCGCCTTCATCTCCTCGACGGCCGTCAGATCGCCGGAGACGGCGGCGAGCGCCGCGGCCTGGGCGACGTTGGAGACGTTGGAGGTGGCGTGCGACTGGAGGTTCGTCGCGGCCTTGACCACGTCCTTCGGGCCGATGACCCAGCCGACCCGCCAGCCGGTCATCGCGTACGTCTTCGCCACGCCGTTGACCACGATGCACTTCTCGCGCAGCTCGGGCACCACCGCCGGCAGCGAGGAGAACTCGGCGTCGCCGTAGACCAAGTGCTCGTAGATCTCGTCGGTCAGCACCCACAGGCCGTGCTCGGCGGCCCAGCGGCCGATGGCCTCGACCTGCTCGCGGGGGTAGACCGCGCCGGTCGGGTTGGACGGCGAGACGAAGACCAGCACCTTCGTGCGCTCCGTACGGGCCGCCTCCAGCTGCTCCACCGACACGCGGTAACCGGTGGTCTCGTCCGCGACGACGTCCACCGGGACACCGCCGGCCAGCCGGATCGACTCGGGGTAGGTGGTCCAGTACGGCGCCGGGACGATGACCTCGTCGCCCGGGTCGAGGATCGCCGCGAACGCCTCGTAGATGGCCTGCTTGCCGCCGTTGGTCACCAGGACGTTGGCGGCCTCGACCTCGTAGCCCGAGTCCCGCAGCGTCTTCGCGGCGATCGCGGCCTTCAGCTCGGGGAGCCCGCCGGCCGGGGTGTACCGGTGGAACCGCGGGTCACGGCACGCCTCGACGGCCGCCTCGACGATGTAGTCCGGCGTCGGGAAGTCGGGCTCGCCCGCGCCGAAGCCGATCACCGGACGGCCGGCGGCCTTGAGGGCCTTGGCCTTGGCGTCGACGGCGAGAGTGGCGGACTCGGAGATCGATCCGATGCGGCGCGAGACCCGGCGGTCGGTGGGGGCCTCGGAAGGAGTAGCAGCGCTCATACATGCATCGTCGCAGACCCGGAGGGGGCCCGGGACAGGGCCTTGTGGCCGCCACCCGGAAGGCTTCTGTTCGACGACCGGCCCCGAACCACGTACACTCGCTGACCGTTGGCTCCCGACGGGCCGCGCCGGACACGCACGGGGTGCGGTCGGCCGCATGCGGTAGGTTGGGGGACACCAAAGGGTCGTAGCTCAATTGGTAGAGCACTGGTCTCCAAAACCAGCGGTTGGGGGTTCAAGTCCCTCCGGCCCTGCTACACGCACTTCTTCACCAAGGTGCGTGCACGCGTACGTACTGAAATGCACCGCCGTGCGGCCGGGCCGGGCGCGGCACGGCCACGACCCGGATTCAGGTGAGGACGAGTGACGGACGCCCTGGGCTCCATCGACATGCCTGAGCGCGGTCGTTCCGAGGACGACACCGCGGAGTCCAAGAAAAAGCCCCGCCGTGGCGGAAAGCGCGGAAAGAAGGGCCCCCTCGCGCGGCTCGCGCTGTTCTACCGCCAGATCGTGGCGGAGCTCCGTAAGGTCGTCTGGCCCACCCGCGGCCAGCTGACGACGTACACCACCGTGGTGATCGTCTTCGTTGTCATCATCATCGGTCTCGTAACCGTGATTGACTTGGGAATCAGCCGGGCCGTCGGGTACGTCTTCGGCTGATCCCGCGGAGGGACCCCCTCGGCGGGGTGCCTTTTCGCATGTTCAACCCCTTGAAGCCAGGAAGAAGCAGCCACGTGTCTGACCCGAACCTGAACGACGCCGCCGAGCCCGTCGCGGCCGCAGAGGCCGACGTGGACGCGGCCGTCCCGGCCGAGGTCGAGGGCGACGCTGCCGCCATCACTGATGACGAGGGCGCCGTGGAGAGCACCGAGGACGGTGCGACGGAGACCGACGCCGAGGCCGGCGAGTCCGCCGAGGACGAGGAGGAGCAGCAGGAGGAGGAGCCGGTCGACCCGGTGGCCGCCCTGCGCGAGGAGCTGCGGCACCTCCCCGGCGAGTGGTACGTCATCCACACCTACGCGGGCTACGAGAACCGCGTGAAGACCAACCTGGAGCAGCGGGCCGTCTCGCTGAACGTCGAGGACTACATCTTCCAGGCCGAGGTGCCGCAGGAAGAGGTCGTCCAGATCAAGAACGGCGACCGCCGCACCGTCCGCCAGAACAAGCTCCCCGGCTACGTCCTGGTGCGCATGGACCTGACGAACGAGTCCTGGGGCGTCGTCCGCAACACCCCGGGTGTCACCGGCTTCGTCGGCAACGCCTACGACCCCTACCCGCTGACGCTGGACGAGATCGTCAAGATGCTCGCCCCGGAGGCCGAGGAGAAGGCCGCCAAGGAGGCCGCCGCGGCCGAGGGCCGTCCGGCGCCGCAGCGCAAGGTCGAGGTCCAGGTGCTGGACTTCGAGGTCGGCGACTCCGTCACCGTCACCGACGGTCCGTTCGCGACGCTCCAGGCGACGATCAACGAGATCAACGCCGACTCGAAGAAGGTCAAGGGCCTCGTCGAGATCTTCGGCCGCGAGACCCCGGTCGAGCTGAGCTTCGACCAGATCCAGAAGAACTGAGTTCTTCCGGACCTCACGCCACCGACCAGGTCGGACCGGCTTTCCCGCGGCTGCGGGGGGGCGGTCTGACCTGCTTGGTTTTTGGCCGCACGACGCTACCCGTTATCGTGGTGCGGTATGCCTCCGTCCGGATGACCGGATCGTGGGGCGAACCACCTCTCACTAGGACCCGGAGAGAGCATGCCTCCCAAGAAGAAGAAGGTCACGGGGCTCATCAAGCTCCAGATCCAGGCCGGCGCCGCGAACCCGGCCCCGCCGGTCGGCCCCGCGCTGGGTCAGCACGGCGTCAACATCATGGAGTTCTGCAAGGCCTACAACGCCGCGACCGAGTCGCAGCGTGGCATGGTCGTGCCGGTGGAGATCACGGTCTACGAGGACCGCTCCTTCACCTTCGTCACCAAGACGCCGCCGGCCGCCAAGCTGATCCTGAAGGCCGCGGGCGTGGAGAAGGGCTCCGGCGAGCCGCACAAGACCAAGGTCGCCAAGATCACCCGCGACCAGGTCCGCGACATCGCCACCACCAAGATGCCCGACCTGAACGCCAACGACCTGGACGCCGCCGAGAAGATCATCGCCGGCACCGCCCGTTCCATGGGCATCACGGTCGAGGGCTGACGGACACCCCGTAACCCCGTGGCAGGGCCAGGCGCTGGCCCGCACCACGACTCCACCTTTCCGCGCGGCGGCAGCCGCCGGGACGTAACTGTTCAGGAGCAGCAGTGAAGCGCAGCAAGACCCTTCGCAACGCGGACGCGAAGGTCGACCGGGAGCGTCTGTACGCGCCCCTGGAGGCCGTCCGTCTCGCCAAGGAGACCTCCTCCGCCAAGTTCGACGCGACCGTCGAGGTGGCCATGCGCCTGGGTGTCGACCCGCGCAAGGCCGACCAGATGGTCCGTGGCACCGTGAACCTCCCGCACGGCACCGGTAAGACCGCCCGGGTCCTGGTCTTCGCGACCGGTGACCGTGCTGCGGCCGCGGAGGCCGCCGGCGCCGACATCGTCGGCTCGGACGAACTGATCGACGAGGTCTCCAAGGGCCGCCTGGACTTCGACGCCGTCGTCGCCACCCCGGACCTGATGGGCAAGGTCGGCCGCCTGGGCCGCGTGCTCGGTCCCCGTGGTCTGATGCCGAACCCGAAGACCGGCACCGTCACCCCGGACGTGGCCAAGGCCGTCACGGACATCAAGGGCGGCAAGATCGAGTTCCGCGTGGACAAGCACGCGAACCTCCACTTCATCATCGGCAAGGTGTCCTTCGACGACGCCAAGCTGGTGGAGAACTACGCCGCGGCGCTGGAGGAGATCAACCGCCTCAAGCCGTCCGCCGCCAAGGGCCGCTACATCAAGAAGGCCACGATCAGCACCACGATCGGCCCCGGCATCCCCCTGGACGCCAACCGCACCCGCAACCTCCTTGTCGAGGACGAGGCCGTCTGATCCGCTGACCGGACCGGCCGGCCCGCACCGCGGGTCATGACACACACGGCAGGCCCCGCTCTCTCCGGAGGGCGGGGCCTGCCGTGCCCTGTGTCAGTGGGCTGCATTACAGTTCGCCCCGAGGTCCGTAAAAGTGATCTAAAGGGGGAACCTCAGGTGCGTAGTACGCGTATCACCGCTCTCGCGGCGGGTGTCGTTCTGATGGCCTCGCTCACCGCCTGCGGCGGCAAGGACGGCGGCAGTGACGCGGCGGGGGAGAAGAAGTCCCCGCTGGAGCTGGCGCTGGCCTCGCTGAAGACCGCCTCGCAGCAGACCGGCGAGAAGAAGTCCGCGAAGATCGACGGCACCATGGAGAACGGTGCGAGGAAGCAGAGCCTGAAGGGTGCCATGGACTGGTCCCAGGGCATACGGATGAACGTCGACATCACCCAGGGCAGCGCCGGGAAGACGGTCAAGACCATCTACACGCCGAAGGCCATGTTCATGAACATGGCCGACGCCGGGATGCCGATCGGCGGCAAGAAGTGGATGAAGTACGACCTCGACACCATGGCGCAGAAGATGGGCCCGGCCGGGGCGGTGCTCAAGGACCAGATGCAGAACAACAACCCCCAGCGGGTCGTCGACCTGCTGATCGCCTCCGGGAAGGTCAAGGAGGTCGGCAAGGAGGACGTCCGCGGCGTCCAGGCCACGCACTTCACGGGCACGCTGTCGGTCTCCGAGCTGACCCGCATGCAGGCCAAGAATCTCACCGAGGCCGACATGAAGGCGCTCCAGCAGCAGATGGAGTCCTCCGGCATCAAGAACGAGACCATCGACCTGTGGATCGGCTCGGACAACCTGCTCGCCAAGAAGCGCGAGCGGATGGAGAGCACCAACGGCAAGGTCGACTCCACCGTCTTCTACTCGGACTACGGCACCAAGGTCGAGGCCGAGGAGCCGCCGGCGAGTGAGACCGCGGACTTCGCGCAGCTCCAGCGCTGACGGCCGCGCACGGGGCGCCCCGCGCGCCCCGTGCGGCCGATTTGCCTGTGCGCGGGCCGTTCGCGTACCGTACCGAGGAAGCCAAAGACCGCTGGTTGTCTCTGCGCGTCCTCGTCCGGACGTGTGGTGGCCGAAGGATCCGCTAGCTGCGGACGGCCTGCGCAGGTGTGTATGGAAACGAACTCCCGGATGCCCGTCCGGTCGAGTGCTGCCCCGTGCGCCTGCGCCGGGGCGTTTGTTTTGCCCAGCCCCTTCTGCGCGGTCCTCATCACCCGGAAGGAGGCCGAGGCTCATGGCGAGGCCCGACAAGGTCACAGCCGTCGAGGAGATCACGGACAAGTTCCGCAACTCCAACGCCGCTGTTGTGACCGCGTACACCGGACTTTCCGTTGCGCAGCTCAAGGAGCTGCGCCGTTCGCTCGGTGACAACGCTCAGTACCGTGTGGTGAAGAACACGCTGACCAAGATCGCGGCCAATGAGGCCGGGATCAAGCTGGACGAGCACCTCAAGGGCTCGACCGCTGTCGCCTTCGTGACCGGTGACCCGGTCACGGCGGCGAAGGGTCTTCGTGACTTCGCCAAGGAGAACCCGAATCTCGTCATCAAGGGCGGTGTCCTTGACGGCAAGGCGCTGACCGCCGACGAGATCAAGAAGCTTGCGGACCTCGAGTCCCGCGAGGTTCTGCTCGCCAAGCTGGCGGGTGGCATGAAGGCGTCCATGGCCAAGGCCGCGGCGACCTTCCAGGCCCCCCTCACGAAGTTCGTCCGCACCGCGGAGGCGCTTCGCAGCAAGGCCGAGCAGGGCGGTGCCGGTACGCCGGCTCCCGCCGAGGCTGCCGAGTAAGCACCCGTACGCCCCTCGCGGGGCGGGGCTCTCAGCAGTCCAGCGGGCCCGTACGCCCGCCAGACATGTACATCCGGCACCAGCCGAATTAGTGGAAGGACCGCCACCATGGCGAAGCTCAGCCTGGAAGACCTGCTCGCGCAGTTCGAGGAGATGACCCTCATCGAGCTCTCCGAGTTCGTGAAGGCGTTCGAGGACAAGTTCGACGTCGAGGCCGCGGCCCCCGTCGCCGTCGCCGCCGCCGGTGCCCCGGGCGCCCCGGCCGCCGCCGCCGAGGAGGAGAAGGACGAGTTCGACGTCATCCTCACCGGTGCGGGCGACAAGAAGATCCAGGTCATCAAGGTCGTGCGTGAGCTGACCTCCCTGGGCCTGAAGGAGGCCAAGGACCTGGTCGACGGCACCCCGAAGCCGGTCCTGGAGAAGGTCGCCAAGGACGCCGCGGAGAAGGCCGCCGAGGCCCTCAAGGGCGCCGGCGCCTCCGTCGAGGTCAAGTGACCTCTCTGAGTCTCCGACTCACCCCCTGAGCGCGCCACGCGCCGCGGGACACAGCCAAGGGCGATCACCCATGCGGGTGGTCGCCCTTCGGCGTGCGGGCCGTGGATGCGACGCCCCGTGTGGCGTGCGAGTATGGTGATCTTCGTTGTCCCGGGTGCACCCCATGGGACGACGGCACGGGGGTGCGGGGCCTTGACGAACCGGACGCGGCGCGCAATTCTCGGGACGCGACGCGGAAGCGGTCCAGGCCGGCAGGCATGGATCGCGGGCGAAGAGGGAAGCATCGGTGTGCGCCACTGGCGCGGGGCTTTCGGCAGGCGCAGGGCATTGGGCGAAGCGAAGAACGACGAGGGGCATCTCCGGCTCGGAGGGTGCCGCCTCCCGGAGGGAGAAGATCGGTATCACGGCGCTGAACCGGTCTCCGGAAACTCGCTCTGGACATCAGTGTGCCAAGTGGCTACACTGACCCTTTGCGCTGCCTGTTAGCTGCTCCCTGCCCGTCACCAGGGGCATATCCGAGCCCGAGCATAGTCGACCGAACCGCCCTGACCTGGGCCTTTCCCTCGTTATGTTCGATTCGGGACCGGTACGCGCGTAGTGAGTCCGAGCCCTCGGAAGGACCCCCTCTTGGCCGCCTCGCGCAACGCCTCGACTGCCAATACGAACAACGGCGACAGCACCGCCCCGCTGCGCATCTCTTTTGCGAAGATCAAGGAGCCCCTCGGGGTTCCGAACCTCCTTGCGCTGCAGACCGAAAGCTTCGACTGGCTGCTCGGCAACGCCGCATGGAAGGGTCGCGTCGAGGCTGCGCTGGAGAGTGGGCAGGAAGTCCCCACCAAGTCCGGTCTGGAAGAGATCTTTGAGGAGATCTCCCCGATCGAGGACTTCTCCGGGTCGATGTCGCTGACGTTCCGCGACCACCGCTTCGAGCCCCCGAAGAACTCCATCGACGAGTGCAAGGAGCGCGACTTCACCTACGCGGCTCCGCTGTTCGTCACCGCCGAGTTCACCAACAACGAGACCGGCGAGATCAAGTCCCAGACGGTCTTCATGGGCGACTTCCCGCTCATGACGAACAAGGGCACCTTCGTCATCAACGGCACCGAGCGTGTCGTGGTGTCGCAGCTCGTCCGCTCGCCGGGTGTCTACTTCGACAGCTCCATCGACAAGACGTCCGACAAGGACATCTTCTCCGCCAAGATCATCCCGTCCCGGGGTGCCTGGCTGGAGATGGAGATCGACAAGCGCGACATGGTCGGTGTCCGCATCGACCGCAAGCGCAAGCAGTCCGTCACCGTCCTGCTCAAGGCGCTCGGCTGGACCACCGAGCAGATCCTTGAGGAGTTCGGCGACTACGAGTCGATGCGCGCCACCCTGGAGAAGGACCACACCCAGGGCCAGGACGACGCGCTGCTCGACATCTACCGCAAGCTGCGTCCGGGCGAGCCGCCGACGCGCGAGGCCGCGCAGACGCTGCTGGAGAACCTCTACTTCAACCCGAAGCGCTACGACCTCGCCAAGGTCGGCCGCTACAAGGTCAACAAGAAGCTCGGCGGCGACGAGCCGCTGGACGCCGGTGTGCTGACCACCGACGACGTCATCGCCACGATCAAGTACCTGGTGAAGCTGCACGCCGGCGAGACCGAGACGATCGGCGAGAACGGCAACTCGATCGTCGTCGAGACCGACGACATCGACCACTTCGGCAACCGCCGTCTGCGCAACGTCGGCGAGCTGATCCAGAACCAGGTCCGTACGGGTCTCGCCCGTATGGAGCGCGTCGTGCGCGAGCGCATGACCACCCAGGACGTCGAGGCGATCACGCCGCAGACCCTGATCAACATCCGGCCGGTCGTCGCCTCCATCAAGGAGTTCTTCGGCACCAGCCAGCTGTCCCAGTTCATGGACCAGACCAACCCGCTGTCGGGCCTGACCCACAAGCGCCGTCTGTCGGCGCTGGGCCCCGGTGGTCTCTCCCGTGAGCGGGCCGGCCTCGACGTCCGTGACGTGCACCCCTCGCACTACGGCCGCATGTGCCCGATCGAGACCCCCGAAGGCCCGAACATCGGTCTGATCGGTTCGCTGGCCTCGTACGGCCGGGTCAACGTCTTCGGCTTCATCGAGACCCCGTACCGCAAGGTCGTCGACGGCCGGATCACCGAGGAGGTGGACTACCTCACCGCCGATGAGGAGGACCGCTACCTCATCGCCCAGGCCAACGCCAAGCTGACCGACGACATGCGCTTCGCCGAGCAGCGTGTCCTGGTCCGCCGCCGCGGCGGCGAGGTCGACCTCGTCCCCGCCGAGGACGTCGACTACATGGACGTCTCGCCGCGCCAGATGGTGTCCGCCGCGACCGCCATGATCCCGTTCCTGGAGCACGACGACGCCAACCGCGCGCTCATGGGCTCCAACATGATGCGCCAGGCGGTGCCGCTGATCCAGGCGGAGTCCCCGCTGGTCGGTACCGGCATGGAGTACCGCTGCGCGGTCGACGCCGGTGACGTCATCAAGGCCGAGAAGGACGGTGTGGTCCAGGAGGTCTCCGCGGACTACATCACCGTCGCCAACGACGACGGCACGTACACGACCTACCGCGTCGCCAAGTTCACCCGCTCGAACCAGGGCACCTCCTTCAACCAGAAGGTCGTCGTGGACGAGGGTGCGCGGGTCGTCGTGGGCCAGGTCCTCGCCGACGGTCCCTCCACCGACGAGGGCGAGATGGCGCTGGGCAAGAACCTGCTCGTGGCGTTCATGCCGTGGGAGGGCCACAACTACGAGGACGCGATCATCCTGTCGCAGCGCCTCGTCCAGGACGACGTCCTCTCCTCGATCCACATCGAGGAGCACGAGGTCGACGCCCGTGACACCAAGCTCGGCCCCGAGGAGATCACCCGGGACATCCCGAACGTCTCCGAGGAGGTCCTCTCCGACCTCGACGAGCGCGGCATCATCCGCATCGGCGCCGAGGTCATCGCCGGCGACATCCTCGTCGGCAAGGTCACCCCGAAGGGTGAGACCGAGCTGACCCCCGAGGAGCGCCTGCTCCGCGCGATCTTCGGTGAGAAGGCGCGCGAGGTCCGCGACACCTCGCTGAAGGTCCCGCACGGCGAGATCGGCAAGGTCATCGGCGTCCGCGTCTTCGACCGCGAGGAGGGCGACGAGCTGCCCCCGGGCGTCAACCAGCTCGTCCGCGTCTACGTCGCGCAGAAGCGCAAGATCACCGACGGTGACAAGCTCGCCGGCCGCCACGGCAACAAGGGCGTCATCTCCAAGATCCTGCCGGTCGAGGACATGCCGTTCATGGAGGACGGCACCCCGGTCGACATCATCCTCAACCCGCTGGGTGTCCCGTCCCGAATGAACCCGGGACAGGTCCTGGAGATCCACCTCGGCTGGCTCGCCAGCCAGGGCTGGGACGTCTCCAACCTCGGCGACGAGTGGGCCCAGCGCCTCCAGGCGATCGGCGCGGACCAGGTCGAGACGCGCACCAACGTCGCGACCCCGGTCTTCGACGGCGCCCGCGAGGACGAGCTGGCCGGTCTGCTGGAGAACACCCGCCCCAACCGCGACGGCGACCGCATGGTCCTCCCGTCCGGCAAGGCGCGGCTGTTCGACGGCCGCTCCGGTGAGCCGTTCCCGGACCCGATCTCCGTCGGGTACATGTACATCCTCAAGCTGCACCACCTGGTCGACGACAAGCTCCACGCCCGCTCGACCGGCCCGTACTCCATGATCACCCAGCAGCCGCTGGGTGGTAAGGCCCAGTTCGGTGGCCAGCGCTTCGGTGAGATGGAGGTGTGGGCGCTGGAGGCGTACGGCGCCGCCTACGCCCTCCAGGAGCTGCTGACGATCAAGTCCGACGACGTCACCGGCCGCGTGAAGGTCTACGAGGCCATCGTCAAGGGCGAGAACATCCCCGAGCCCGGCATCCCCGAGTCCTTCAAGGTCCTCATCAAGGAGATGCAGTCCCTGTGCCTCAACGTGGAGGTGCTGTCCTCGGACGGTATGTCCATCGAGATGCGGGACACCGACGAGGACGTCTTCCGGGCTGCGGAAGAACTCGGTATCGACCTGTCCCGGCGCGAGCCGAGCAGCGTCGAAGAGGTCTGACGGGTCTGGTGGGGGCTCCCGCGAGGAGCCCCCACCGTCCCCGGACCCCCAGTCAGACCATGATTGAGACACGACCCCGGCAGCAGCAAGTGCCGGGGGAACCCCGAAGGTGGGATTGACGACAGTGCTCGACGTCAACTTCTTCGACGAGCTGCGGATTGGCCTGGCCACCGCTGACGACATCCGTCAGTGGTCGCACGGCGAGGTCAAGAAGCCGGAGACCATCAACTACCGCACCCTCAAGCCCGAGAAGGACGGACTCTTCTGCGAGAAGATCTTCGGTCCGACCCGGGACTGGGAGTGCTACTGCGGTAAGTACAAGCGCGTCCGCTTCAAGGGCATCATCTGCGAGCGCTGCGGCGTCGAGGTCACTCGCGCCAAGGTCCGCCGCGAGCGGATGGGCCACATCGAGCTGGCCGCCCCCGTGACCCACATCTGGTACTTCAAGGGCGTCCCGAGCCGGCTGGGCTACCTGCTGGACCTGGCGCCGAAGGACCTGGAGAAGGTCATCTACTTCGCCGCCTACATGATCACCTGGGTGGACGAGGAGCGCCGCACGCGCGACCTGCCCTCGCTGGAGGCGCACGTCTCCGTCGAGCGCCAGCAGATCGAGCAGCGCCGCGACTCCGACCTGGAGGCCCGCGCCAAGAAGCTTGAGACCGACCTGGCCGAGCTGGAGGCCGAGGGCGCCAAGGCCGATGTGCGCCGCAAGGTGCGCGAGGGCGCCGAGCGCGAGATGAAGCAGCTGCGCGACCGCGCGCAGCGCGAGATCGACCGCCTCGACGAGGTCTGGAACCGCTTCAAGAACCTCAAGGTCCAGGACCTGGAGGGCGACGAGCTGCTCTACCGCGAGCTGCGTGACCGCTTCGGCACGTACTTCGACGGCTCCATGGGCGCCGCCTCGCTGCAGAAGCGCCTGGAGACCTTCGACCTGGAGGAGGAGGCCGAGCGCCTCCGCGAGATCATCCGGACCGGCAAGGGCCAGAAGAAGACCCGCGCCCTCAAGCGCCTGAAGGTCGTCTCCGCGTTCCTCCAGACCCGCAACAGCCCCAAGGGCATGGTCCTGGACTGCATCCCGGTCATCCCGCCGGACCTGCGTCCGATGGTGCAGCTGGACGGTGGCCGCTTCGCGACCTCCGACCTCAACGACCTGTACCGCCGTGTCATCAACCGCAACAACCGCCTGAAGCGGCTTCTCGACCTCGGCGCGCCCGAGATCATCGTGAACAACGAGAAGCGCATGCTCCAGGAGGCCGTCGACGCGCTGTTCGACAACGGCCGCCGCGGCCGCCCGGTCACGGGCCCCGGCAACCGCCCGCTGAAGTCCCTCAGCGACATGCTCAAGGGCAAGCAGGGCCGCTTCCGCCAGAACCTGCTCGGTAAGCGTGTCGACTACTCGGCGCGTTCCGTCATCGTCGTCGGCCCGCAGCTCAAGCTGCACCAGTGCGGTCTGCCCAAGGCGATGGCGCTGGAGCTGTTCAAGCCGTTCGTGATGAAGCGCCTGGTCGACCTGAACCACGCGCAGAACATCAAGTCGGCCAAGCGCATGGTCGAGCGCGGCCGCACGGTCGTCTACGACGTCCTCGAAGAGGTCATCGCCGAGCACCCGGTGCTGCTCAACCGTGCGCCCACCCTGCACCGCCTCGGTATCCAGGCGTTCGAGCCGCAGCTGGTCGAGGGCAAGGCCATCCAGATCCACCCGCTCGTCTGCACCGCGTTCAACGCGGACTTCGACGGTGACCAGATGGCCGTTCACCTGCCGCTGTCGGCGGAGGCCCAGGCCGAGGCCCGCATCCTGATGCTGTCCTCGAACAACATCCTCAAGCCGGCCGACGGCCGTCCGGTCACCATGCCGACCCAGGACATGGTGCTGGGCCTGTTCTTCCTCACCACGGACGAGGAGGAGCGCAAGGTCATCGGTGAGGGCCGCGCGTTCGGCTCGGTCGCCGAGGCGATCATGGCGTTCGACGCCCGTGAGCTGTCGCTCCAGGCGAAGGTCGACATCCGCTTCCCGATCGGCACCGTCCCGCCGAAGGGCTTCGTCCCGCCGGTCGCCGAGGAGGGCGAGCCGGAGTGGCAGCAGGGTGACAGCTTCCGCCTGCGGACGACCCTGGGCCGCGCGCTCTTCAACGAGCTGCTGCCCGAGGACTACCCGTTCGTCGACTACTCGGTGGGCAAGAAGCAGCTCTCCGCGATCGTCAACGACCTGGCGGAGCGCTACCCGAAGGTCATCGTGGCGGCGACGCTCGACAACCTGAAGGCGGCCGGCTTCTACTGGGCGACCCGCTCCGGCGTCACCGTCGCCGTCTCCGACATCGTCGTGCCGGAGGCCAAGAAGGGCATCGTCGCGGGCTACGAGGCCCAGGACGAGAAGGTCCAGAAGCAGTACGAGCGCGGTCTGATCACCAAGGACGAGCGCACCCAGGAACTGATCAACATCTGGACCAAGGCGACCAACGAGGTCGCCGAGGCGATGAACGAGAACTTCCCCAAGACCAACCCCATCTTCATGATGGTCGACTCGGGTGCCCGAGGAAACATGATGCAGATGCGGCAGATCGCGGGTATGCGTGGTCTGGTGTCGAACGCGAAGAACGAGACCATCCCGCGTCCGATCAAGGCCTCGTTCCGCGAGGGTCTGTCCGTGCTGGAGTACTTCATCTCCACGCACGGTGCCCGTAAGGGTCTGGCGGACACCGCCCTGCGTACCGCCGACTCGGGTTACCTCACCCGTCGTCTCGTCGACGTCTCCCAGGACGTCATCATCCGCGAGGAGGACTGCGGCACCGAGCGCGGCCTCAAGCTGCGGATCGCCTCGAAGGGCGCCGACGGCGTGCTGCGCAAGGCGGACAACGTCGAGTCCAGCGTCTACGCCCGGATGCTGGCCGAGGACGTCGTCGTCGACGGCAAGGTCGTCGCCCCGGCCAACGTCGACCTCGGTGACGTGCTCATCGACGCCCTGGTCAACGCGGGTGTCGAGGAGGTCAAGACCCGCTCGGTCCTGACCTGTGAGTCGGCCGTCGGCACCTGTGCCTTCTGCTACGGCCGCTCGCTGGCCACCGGCAAGCTGGTCGACATCGGTGAGGCGGTCGGCATCATCGCCGCCCAGTCCATCGGTGAGCCCGGTACTCAGCTGACCATGCGTACCTTCCACACCGGTGGTGTGGCCGGTGACGACATCACCCTGGGTCTGCCGCGTGTCGTCGAGCTCTTCGAGGCCCGTACGCCCAAGGGTGTCGCCCCGATCTCGGAGGCGGCCGGCCGCGTCCGGATCGAGGAGACCGAGAAGACCAAGAAGGTCGTCGTCACCCCGGACGACGGCAGCGACGAGACCGCCTACGGCGTCTCGAAGCGTGCCCGTCTGCTGGTGGGCGAGGGCGACCACGTCGAGGTCGGCCAGCCGCTCACCCTGGGTGCCGTCAACCCGCACGACGTGCTGCGGATCCTCGGCCAGCGTGCCGTCCAGGTCCACCTCGTCGGCGAGGTCCAGAAGGTCTACAACAGCCAGGGCGTGGCGATCCACGACAAGCACATCGAGATCATCATCCGGCAGATGCTGCGCCGCGTGACGATCATCGAGTCCGGTGACGCGGAGCTGCTGCCGGGCGAGCTGGTGGAGCGCTCGAAGTTCGAGGGCGAGAACCGTCGCGTCGTGGCGGAGGGTGGCCACCCGGCCTCCGGCCGTCCGCAGCTGATGGGTATCACCAAGGCTTCGCTGGCCACCGAGTCCTGGCTGTCGGCGGCGTCCTTCCAGGAGACGACCCGGGTCCTGACCGACGCGGCGATCAACGCCAAGTCGGACTCCCTGATCGGCCTCAAGGAGAACGTCATCATCGGTAAGCTCATCCCGGCCGGTACGGGCCTGTCCCGTTACCGCAACATCCGGGTCGAGCCGACCGAGGAGGCCAAGGCCGCGATGTACTCGGCCGTCGGTTACGACGACATCGACTACTCGCCGTTCGGCACCGGCTCCGGCCAGGCGGTCCCGCTGGAGGACTACGACTACGGTCCGTATAACCAGTAGCCCCTCCGGACACACGCGCACAGGGCGGTCACCCTCTCGGGGGTGGCCGCCCTGCGGCGTCTTCGCGGACCTGGGCCGTTGGAGGGAACTCGGGCTCCCTCCCACGCGTCTGTGATGAGAAGATGGGGAGAACTGTCGAGCGGGGGGAGGGTTGCGAAGTGGCATTCCAGCCGTGGCAGGGCGGCCGGCCCGCACACCAGGGGCAGCAGGCCCCGGCGATGCGCGCATCGCACGCCGACCGTGAGCGTACGGTCGATGTGCTGAAGGCGGGGTTCGCCGAGGGGCGGCTCGGCCAGGGGGAGTACGAACAGCGGGTCCAGCGCGCCTACCAGGCGCAGACCCACACCGAGTTGCAGATGCTCGTCGCGGACCTCCCGCAGGGGCCCGTGGAGCAGCCGTTCGCACCGCGGCCGGTGGTGCCGGCGACGTTCCTGCCGCCTCCGATGCCTGTGCCCGTACGGACGAACAGCTGCGCCACCGGCTCGCTGGTCTGCGGCATCGCGATGACGGTGACCTGGGGGCTGACGGCGCTTCCCGCCGTGATCCTGGGCCACAAGGCGCGTGCCGAGATCCGCAAGAGCGGGGAGCGGGGCGACGGGCAGGCGGTGGCCGGCCTGATCCTGGGCTATCTGGGGATCGGTGGTTGGGCCGTGGTCCTTCTCATCATGATGGTGGCGGTGATCGCCGGGGCGTGACCCGGGGGCCGTCTTCCGCACGGCCGTATATCGCACTACGGTGGCGCCAACGCCGGCGCGGTCCGGCGTGTCCTTCGCGTGTGCATTTGTTTTGACCGCAGCCGATGCGGTAGGTACGCTCTGACCTTGTGCCTGGGGTGTCCCTGGGCTGCCGTGCGTGCATACGTCCGCAGGGAAGCCGGGTCTCGACACCGCAATCCGCCACCCTTCTCGCTTCCGCGAGGAGTCCGCAGGATTCGACACACCCGACCGCGTGGGTCGGGCTGGTTCCAGGTTAGCTTTACCGAGACTGGCACACAGAAACCGGAGAAACGGTGCCTACGATCCAGCAGCTGGTCCGCAAGGGCCGGCAGGACAAGATCGAGAAGAACAAGACGCCCGCACTGGAGGGTTCGCCCCAGCGCCGCGGCGTCTGCACGCGCGTCTTCACGACCACCCCGAAGAAGCCGAACTCGGCCCTGCGTAAGGTCGCGCGTGTGCGTCTGACCAGCGGGATCGAGGTCACCGCCTACATTCCGGGTGAGGGCCACAACCTCCAGGAGCACTCCATCGTGCTCGTGCGTGGCGGCCGTGTGAAGGACCTGCCGGGTGTTCGCTACAAGATCATCCGTGGTTCCCTCGACACGCAGGGCGTCAAGAACCGCAAGCAGGCTCGCAGCCGCTACGGCGCCAAGAAGGAGAAGTAAGAATGCCTCGTAAGGGCCCCGCCCCGAAGCGCCCGGTCCACGTCGACCCGGTTTACGGCTCCCCTCTGGTGACCTCCCTCATCAACAAGGTGCTGCTGAACGGCAAGCGCTCCACCGCTGAGCGCATCGTCTACGGCGCCATGGAGGGTCTGCGTGAGAAGACCGGCAACGACCCGGTCATCACGCTCAAGCGCGCGCTGGAGAACATCAAGCCGACCCTTGAGGTCAAGTCCCGCCGTGTCGGTGGCGCGACCTACCAGGTCCCGGTCGAGGTCAAGCCCGGCCGCGCCGCCACCCTCTCGCTCCGCTGGCTCGTGGGCTACTCCCGCGCCCGCCGCGAGAAGACCATGACCGAGCGCCTCATGAACGAGCTGCTGGACGCCTCGAACGGCCTCGGTGCTTCGGTCAAGAAGCGCGAGGACACGCACAAGATGGCCGAGTCCAACAAGGCCTTCGCGCACTACCGCTGGTAGTCGCAACCCCCATCGAGACCGAGAGAAGACTGAGCCGATATGGCTACCACTTCGCTTGACCTGGCCAAGGTCCGCAACATCGGGATCATGGCCCACATCGACGCGGGCAAGACGACCACCACCGAGCGGATCCTGTTCTACACCGGTGTCTCCTACAAGATCGGTGAAGTCCACGACGGCGCTGCCACGATGGACTGGATGGAGCAGGAGCAGGAGCGCGGCATCACCATCACGTCTGCCGCGACGACCTGCCACTGGCCGCTGGGCAACGTCGACCACACCATCAACATCATCGACACCCCGGGCCACGTCGACTTCACCGTCGAGGTGGAGCGCTGCCTGCGCGTCCTCGACGGTGCGGTGACGGTGTTCGACGGCGTCGCCGGTGTCGAGCCCCAGTCCGAGACCGTGTGGCGGCAGGCGGACCGTTACGGCGTCCCGCGGATCTGCTTCGTCAACAAGCTGGACCGTACGGGTGCCGAGTTCCACCGCTGCGTCGACATGATCAGCGACCGCCTGGGTGCGGTGCCGCTGGTCATGCAGCTGCCGATCGGTGCCGAGGCGGACTTCAAGGGCGTTGTCGACCTGGTCCGCATGAAGGCCCTGGTGTGGTCCGCCGACGCGGCCAAGGGCGAGATGTACGACATCGTCGACATCCCGGAGACCCACGTCGAGGCCGCCGACGAGTGGCGCGGCAAGCTGCTCGAGGCCGTGGCCGAGAACGACGAGGCCATGATGGAGCTGTACCTGGAGGGCGAGGAGCCCACCGAGGAGCAGCTGCACGAGGCCATCCGCCGGATCACCATCGCCTCCACCGGCAAGGGCACCACCACGGTGACCCCGGTGTTCTGCGGTACCGCGTTCAAGAACAAGGGCGTCCAGCCCCTGCTCGACGCGGTCGCGCGCTACCTGCCGTCGCCGCTGGACATCGGCGCCGTCGAGGGCCAGTCCGTCAAGGACCCCGAGGAGAAGATCACTCGGCAGGTCTCCGACGAGGAGCCCCTCGCCGCTCTCGCCTTCAAGATCGCGAGCGACCCCCACCTGGGCAAGCTCACCTTCATCCGCGTGTACTCGGGCCGCCTTGAGGCCGGCTCGCAGGTGCAGAACTCGGTGAAGGGCAAGAAGGAGCGCATCGGCAAGATCTACCGGATGCACGCGAACAAGCGTGAGGAGATCGAGTCGGTGGGTGCCGGTGACATCGTCGCCGTCATGGGTCTGAAGCAGACCACCACCGGTGAGACCCTCTCCGACGCCGCGCAGCCGGTGATCCTGGAGTCCATGGACTTCCCGGCCCCGGTCATCCAGGTGGCCATCGAGCCGAAGTCGAAGGGCGACCAGGAGAAGCTGGGTGTCGCCATCCAGCGTCTCGCCGAGGAGGACCCGTCCTTCCAGGTCCACACCGACGAGGAGACCGGCCAGACCATCATCGCGGGTATGGGCGAGCTGCACCTCGACGTGCTGGTCGACCGTATGCGTCGTGAGTTCAAGGTCGAGGCGAACGTCGGTAAGCCGCAGGTCGCCTACCGCGAGACGCTGCGCAAGTCCGTCGAGAAGATGGACTACACGCACAAGAAGCAGACCGGTGGTTCCGGTCAGTTCGCGAAGGTGCAGATCTCCCTCGAACCGCTCGAGGGCGACGGGTACGAGTTCGAGAACAAGGTCACCGGTGGCCGTATCCCCCGGGAGTACATCCCGTCGGTGGACGCGGGCTGCCAGGAGGCCATGGAGTTCGGTGTCCTCGCCGGCTACCCGCTGACCGGTGTGAAGGTCATCCTGCTCGACGGTGCCTTCCACGAGGTCGACTCGTCGGAAATGGCCTTCAAGATCGCCGGCTCGATGGCCTTCAAGGAGGCCGCCCGCAAGGCCAGCCCGGCCCTGCTGGAGCCGATGATGAAGGTCGAGGTCACCACGCCCGAGGACTACATGGGCGATGTGATCGGCGACATCAACTCCCGCCGTGGTCAGATCCAGTCCATGGAGGACCGCGCCGGCGCCAAGCTCGTGACGGGTCTGGTGCCGCTCTCGGAGATGTTCGGCTACGTCGGAGACCTCCGCAGCAAGACGTCGGGTCGCGCGAGCTACTCGATGCAGTTCGACTCCTACGCCGAGGTTCCGAAGAACGTCGCCGAGGAGATCATCGCCAAGGCCAAGGGCGAGTAGCTCCGTCTCACCCGAGTCGGAACACGCTTTAGGCTTGACACCGTCTGCAGGGGCAAACCCCGCGATCCGTGAGGAATGCCCCTGCAGTCGGCACCCCAGCAAAGATCACCTGGCGCCGATGAGTAAGGCGTACAGAACCACTCCACAGGAGGACCCCAGTGGCGAAGGCGAAGTTCGAGCGGACTAAGCCGCACGTCAACATCGGCACCATCGGTCACATTGACCACGGTAAGACGACCCTCACGGCCGCCATTACCAAGGTGCTGCACGACGCGTACCCCGACCTGAACGAGGCCTCGGCCTTCGACCAGATCGACAAGGCTCCCGAGGAGCGCCAGCGCGGTATCACCATCTCCATCGCGCACGTCGAGTACCAGACGGAGAACCGTCACTACGCCCACGTCGACTGCCCCGGTCACGCGGACTACATCAAGAACATGATCACCGGTGCGGCGCAGATGGACGGCGCCATCCTGGTGGTCGCCGCCACCGACGGCCCGATGCCGCAGACCAAGGAGCACGTGCTCCTGGCCCGCCAGGTCGGCGTTCCGTACATCGTTGTCGCCCTGAACAAGGCCGACATGGTGGACGACGAGGAGATCCTGGAGCTCGTCGAGCTCGAGGTCCGTGAGCTCCTCTCCGAGTACGAGTTCCCGGGCGACGACGTTCCGGTCGTCAAGGTCTCCGCTCTGAAGGCCCTTGAGGGCGACAAGGAGTGGGGCGAGTCGGTCCTCAAGCTGATGGCCGCCGTCGACGAGGCGATCCCGCAGCCCGAGCGCGACGTCGACAAGCCGTTCCTGATGCCGATCGAGGACGTCTTCACGATCACCGGTCGTGGCACCGTCGTCACCGGCCGCATCGAGCGCGGTGTCCTGAAGGTCAACGAGACCGTCGACATCATCGGCATCAAGCCGGAGAAGACCTCCACCACGGTCACCGGCATCGAGATGTTCCGCAAGCTGCTCGACGAGGGCCAGGCCGGTGAGAACGTCGGTCTGCTGCTCCGCGGCATCAAGCGCGAGGACGTCGAGCGCGGCCAGGTCATCATCAAGCCGGGTTCGGTCACCCCGCACACCGAGTTCGAGGCGCAGGCGTACATCCTGTCGAAGGACGAGGGTGGCCGCCACACCCCGTTCTTCAACAACTACCGCCCGCAGTTCTACTTCCGTACCACGGACGTGACCGGCGTCGTGACCCTCCCCGAGGGCACCGAGATGGTCATGCCGGGCGACAACACCGAGATGTCGGTCCAGCTGATCCAGCCGGTCGCCATGGAGGAGGGCCTGAAGTTCGCCATCCGTGAGGGTGGCCGGACCGTCGGCGCCGGCCAGGTCACCAAGATCGTCAAGTAATGACGATCGGGGAGACCCGGTAGCTCGCAGGAGCATCCGAGTTCCGGCTCGGGGGAGTGCCCGTACGACTTCGGTCGTGCGGGCACTCCCGCTGTGTGCGGGGTCGCGCGCGGCGGAGTGGTCGTAGGGGAGACGCGGACCGGCGTGTCGCGGTAGCCTCTTCGGCTCGATTGGCGGTCGCCATGACCCGTATGGCACACTGTCCAGGTTGCTCGGTTGAGTGCCGATGCTGCGCGCCTCCCGCCGGGAGGACCGGAAGCGAGTCCCAGGTATTCGTCGTCCCTTGTGAGGGGCGGAAGTACGGGAATCTTCCGGGAAGCGTCAGCGGGGTGCCTCAGCCAGGCGCCCGGTGGGTGTTTCGCCCCCACGTTCTCCTTCTCGAAGGGTTCCTGTGACGGGAATCTGCCGGAAGGGGCGCGACACGCCCGACCGCGTGGGTCGGAGGCGGAACGACTGCTCGCCCCGAGCGGAACACACCTGGTTCCAGAGCGTTACGAGAGACAGGACTACGAAGTAGCCATGGCGGGACAGAAGATCCGCATCCGGCTCAAGGCCTACGACCACGAGGTCATCGACACCTCTGCGAAGAAGATCGTCGAGACGGTGACCCGCACTGGTGCGTCGGTCGCGGGCCCGGTGCCGCTGCCCACTGAGAAGAACGTGTACTGCGTCATCAAGTCGCCGCACAAGTACAAGGACTCGCGCGAGCACTTCGAGATGCGCACGCACAAGCGCCTGATCGACATCCTCGACCCGACGCCCAAGACCGTTGACTCGCTGATGCGCCTGGACCTTCCGGCCGGCGTTGACATCGAGATCAAGCTCTGAGAGGCGCGGAAGAGATGGCTAAGCAGATCAAGGGCCTCCTGGGCGAGAAGCTCGGCATGACCCAGGTCTGGGACGAGAACAACCGTGTCGTCCCCGTGACCGTGGTGAAGGCCGGCCCCTGTGTCGTGACCCAGGTGCGCACCAATGACCAGGACGGCTACGACTCCGTCCAGATCGCCTTCGGCGACATCGACCCGCGCAAGGTGAACAAGCCCCTCAAGGGCCACTTCGCCAAGGCCGACGTCACCCCCCGTCGCCACCTCGTCGAGGTCCGTACCCCGGATGCGTCCGAGTACACCCTCGGCCAGGAGCTGACCGCCGAGACCTTCGAGTCCGGCGTCAAGGTGGACGTGACCGGCAAGAGCAAGGGCAAGGGCTTCGCCGGTGTCATGAAGCGTCACGGCTTCGGCGGCGGCAAGGCCAGCCACGGTGCCCACCGCGTGCACCGCAAGCCCGGTTCCATCGGTGGCTGCGCCACCCCGGGCCGCGTGTTCAAGGGCATGCGGATGGCCGGCCGTATGGGCAATGAGCGGGTCACCACCCAGAACCTGACCGTCCACGCCGTTGACGCGGAGAAGGGTCTGCTGCTCATCAAGGGCGCAGTCCCCGGTCCGAACGGCGGCCTCGTCCTGGTCCGTACCGCGGCCAAGGGGGCCTGAGGTAACCGATGAGCACCATTGACATCCTTTCGCCGGCAGGCGACAAGGCCGGTACCGTCGAGCTCCCCGAGGAGATCTTCGACGCCAAGGTCAGCGTTCCGCTGATTCACCAGGTCGTTGTCGCGCAGCTGGCCGCTGCCCGTCAGGGCACGCACAAGACCAAGACCCGTGGCGAGGTCCGCGGCGGTGGCAAGAAGCCGTACCGCCAGAAGGGCACCGGCCGCGCGCGCCAGGGTTCGACCCGTGCGCCGCAGTTCGCCGGCGGTGGCGTCGTCCACGGCCCCGTCCCGCGCGACTACTCGCAGCGGACCCCCAAGAAGATGAAGGCCGCCGCCCTGCGCGGTGCCCTCTCCGACCGGGCCCGCCACAGCCGCATCCACGTCGTCTCCGGCGTGGTCGACGGCGCGGTCTCCACCAAGGCCGCCAAGGCTCTCCTCGGCAAGGTCAGCGAGCGCAAGAACGTGCTCCTGGTCGCCGAGCGCAGCGACGAGGCCGCGTGGCTGTCCGCACGCAACCTGCCCCAGGTCCACATCCTGGAGCCGGGCCAGCTGAACACGTACGACGTGCTCGTCTCCGACGACGTGGTCTTCACCAAGGCCGCCTTCGAGTCCTTCGTGTCCGGTCGGAACGCTGAGACCGAAGGGAGCGACGCCTGATGGCTGAGAACACCACGGCTGTCGTCACCAGCAAGACCTTCACGGACCCGCGCGACGTCCTCGTCAAGCCGGTGGTCTCCGAGAAGAGCTACGCGCTGCTGGACGAGAACAAGTACACGTTCGTCGTCGACCCGCGTGCCAACAAGACCCAGATCAAGCAGGCCGTCGAGGCGGTCTTCTCGGTCAAGGTCACCGGGGTCAACACGATCAACCGGCAGGGCAAGCGCAAGCGCACCCGCACCGGTTTCGGCAAGCGCGCCAACACCAAGCGCGCCATCGTGACCCTCGCCGAGGGCGACCGTATCGACATCTTCGGCGGCCCGGTCTCCTAACGGAGTCCGAGTCGTCCGGAATCGGACGAGGACTGAGAAATGGGTATCCGCAAGTACAAGCCGACGACCCCGGGCCGTCGTGGCTCCAGCGTCGCCGACTTTGTCGAGATCACGCGGTCCACGCCGGAGAAGTCGCTGGTCCGCCCCCTGCACAGCAAGGGCGGCCGTAACAACGCCGGTCGTGTGACCGTTCGCCACCAGGGCGGTGGCCACAAGCGCGCCTACCGCGTGATCGACTTCCGTCGTCACGACAAGGACGGCGTGCCGGCCAAGGTCGCGCACATCGAGTACGACCCGAACCGCACCGCGCGCATCGCTCTGCTGCACTACGCGGACGGCGAGAAGCGCTACATCATCGCTCCGCGCGGCCTGGTCCAGGGCGCCCGGATCGAGAACGGCCCCGGTGCCGACATCAAGCCGGGCAACAACCTGCCGCTGCGCCACATCCCCGTGGGTACGACGATCCACGCGATCGAGCTGCGGCCGGGCGGCGGCGCCAAGTTCGCCCGCTCCGCCGGTGCCTCCGTGCAGCTGCTGGCGAAGGAGGGCCGCATGGCCCACCTGCGCATGCCGTCCGGTGAGATCCGCCTGGTCGACGTCCGCTGCCGCGCCACCGTCGGCGAGGTCGGCAACGCCGAGCAGTCGAACATCAACTGGGGCAAGGCCGGCCGTATGCGCTGGAAGGGCGTCCGCCCGACCGTGCGCGGTGTCGTGATGAACCCCGTCGACCACCCGCACGGTGGTGGTGAGGGCAAGACCTCCGGTGGTCGCCACCCGGTCTCGCCGTGGGGTCAGAAGGAGGGTCGTACTCGCTCGCCGAAGAAGGCCAGCAACAAGTACATCGTCCGCCGCCGCAAGACGAACAAGAAGCGCTAGGAGCGGGTTTAGATGCCGCGCAGTCTCAAGAAGGGGCCCTTCGTCGACGACCACCTCGCCAAGAAGGTGGATGTCCAGAACGAAGCCGGCACCAAGAACGTCATCAAGACCTGGTCCCGCCGCTCGATGATCGTCCCGGCCATGCTCGGCCACACGATCGCGGTGCACGACGGCCGCAAGCACGTCCCGGTGTTCGTCACCGAGTCGATGGTCGGCCACAAGCTCGGCGAGTTCGCGCCGACCCGCACCTTCCGCGGCCACGAGAAGGACGACCGCAAGTCGCGTCGTCGCTGATCGGCGGAGTGCGAAGACCTATGACTGACACCGAAGGGACAACCATGGAAGCCAGGGCCCAGGCGCGGTACATCCGCGTCACGCCCATGAAGGCCCGCCGCGTGGTGGACCTCATCCGTGGCATGGATGCCACGGAGGCTCAGGCGGTCCTGCGTTTCGCCCCGCAGGCCGCGAGCGTGCCGGTGGGCAAGGTGCTGGACAGCGCCATTGCCAACGCCGCGCACAACTACGACCACACGGACGCCTCCACGCTGTTCATCAGCGAGGCGTACGTCGACGAGGGCCCGACCCTGAAGCGGTTCCGTCCGCGTGCCCAGGGCCGTGCCTACCGGATCCGCAAGCGGACCAGCCACATCACCGTGGTCGTCAGCAGCAAGGAAGGAACCCGGTAATGGGCCAGAAGGTAAACCCGCACGGGTTCCGGCTCGGCGTCACGACGGACTTCAAGTCCCGCTGGTACGCCGACAAGCTGTACAAGGACTACGTCAAGGAAGACGTCGCCATTCGTCGCATGATGACGAAGGGCATGGAGCGCGCCGGTATCTCCAAGGTGGAGATCGAGCGCACCCGTGAGCGCGTCCGCGTTGACATCCACACCGCTCGTCCGGGCATCGTCATCGGCCGCCGCGGCGCCGAGGCCGACCGCATCCGCGGTGAGCTGGAGAAGCTGACCGGCAAGCAGGTCCAGCTGAACATCCTCGAGGTCAAGAACCCCGAGACCGATGCTCAGCTCGTGGCCCAGGCCGTCGCCGAGCAGCTGTCCTCCCGCGTTTCCTTCCGTCGCGCCATGCGCAAGAGCATGCAGTCGACGATGAAGGCCGGCGCCAAGGGCATCAAGATCCAGTGCGGTGGCCGTCTCGGCGGCGCCGAGATGTCCCGCTCGGAGTTCTACCGCGAGGGCCGTGTGCCCCTGCACACGCTCCGTGCGAACGTCGACTACGGCTTCTTCGAGGCCAAGACCACCTTCGGCCGCATCGGCGTGAAGGTCTGGATCTACAAGGGCGACGTGAAGAACATCGCCGAGGTTCGCGCCGAGAACGCCGCCGCCCGTGCGGGTAACCGCCCGGCCCGCGGTGGCAACGACCGCCCGCGCCGCGGTGGCGAGCGCGGCGGCCGCGGCCGCAAGCCGCAGCAGCAGAACGCCGCTGCCGAGGCCCCCAAGGCCGAGGCCGCTGCCGCTGCTCCGGCGGAGACCCCCGGAACGGAGGCCTGACCGACATGCTGATCCCTCGCAGGGTCAAGCACCGCAAGCAGCACCACCCGAAGCGCAACGGTATGGCCAAGGGTGGCACCGAGCTGGCCTTCGGTGAGTACGGCATCCAGGCCGTGACCCCGGCCTACGTGACGAACCGGCAGATCGAGTCCGCTCGTATCGCCATGACCCGTCACATCAAGCGTGGCGGCAAGGTGTGGATCAACATCTACCCGGACCGTCCGCTGACGAAGAAGCCGGCCGAGACCCGCATGGGTTCCGGTAAGGGTTCTCCGGAGTGGTGGGTCGCGAACGTCAAGCCCGGTCGGGTGATGTTCGAGCTTTCCTTCCCGAACGAAAAGGTTGCCAAGGAGGCGCTGACCCGCGCCGCCCACAAGCTTCCGATGAAGTGCCGCATCGTTCGGCGCGAGGCAGGTGAATCGTGATGTCGGCCGTTACCAAGGCGTCCGAGCTGCGCGAGCTGAACAACGAGGACCTCGTTGCCAAGCTTCGTGAGGCCAAGGAGGAGCTGTTCAACCTCCGCTTCCAGGCGGCGACCGGACAGCTTGAGAACCACGGCCGGCTGAAGGCCGTCCGCAAGGACATCGCCCGGATCTACACCCTGATGCGTGAGCGCGAGCTGGGCATCGAGACGGTGGAGAGCGCCTGATGAGCGAGAAGAATGTGACTGAGACGAACGAGCGCGGTTTCCGCAAGACCCGCGAGGGTCTCGTCGTCAGCGACAAGATGGACAAGACCGTCGTCGTCGCCGTCGAGGACCGCGTCAAGCACGCGCTGTACGGCAAGGTCATCCGCCGTACCAACAAGCTCAAGGCGCACGACGAGCAGAACGCTGCCGGTGTCGGCGACCGCGTCCTCCTGATGGAGACCCGGCCGCTGTCCGCCACCAAGCGCTGGCGCGTCGTCGAGATCCTCGAGAAGGCCAAGTAATTCCTGCGGGGTTTCCGCAGGACAGTTCCGCCAGGCTCGGCGCGGGGCCGATTGCGAGAGTGTGACCACAGGTCGCACTCGGACATTCGCCCCCGCGCCGGGAACCGGCAGACGATCAGGAGATAGACGTGATCCAGCAGGAGTCGCGACTTCGGGTCGCCGACAACACGGGTGCGAAGGAAATTCTCACCATCCGTGTTCTCGGTGGTTCGGGTCGCCGCTACGCGGGCATCGGTGACGTCATCGTCGCCACCGTGAAGGACGCGATCCCCGGTGGCAACGTGAAGAAGGGTGACGTCGTCAAGGCGGTCATCGTTCGCACCGTCAAGGAGCGCCGCCGTCCGGACGGCTCGTACATCCGCTTCGACGAGAACGCGGCCGTCATCCTCAAGAACGATGGCGACCCCCGCGGCACCCGCATCTTCGGCCCCGTGGGCCGGGAGCTGCGCGAGAAGAAGTTCATGAAGATCATCTCGCTCGCGCCGGAGGTGCTGTAACCGATGAAGATCAAGAAGGGCGACCTGGTCCAGGTCATCACCGGTAAGGACAAGGGCAAGCAGGGCAAGGTCATCGCGGCCTTCCCCCGCGAGGACCGTGTCCTGGTCGAGGGTGTCAACCGGGTCAAGAAGCACACCAAGGCCGGCCAGACCGCTCGTGGTTCGCAGACCGGCGGCATCGTGACGACCGAGGCCCCCATCCACGTCAGCAACGTTCAGCTGGTCGTGGAGAAGGACGGCAAGAAGGTCGTCACCCGCGTCGGGTACCGCTTCGACGACGAAGGCAACAAGATCCGCGTTGCCAAGCGGACCGGTGAGGACATCTGATGACTGCCACCACCAACGCACCGCGCCTCAAGCAGCGCTACCGCGACGAGATCGCCGGGAAGCTGAAGGACGAGTTCTCCTACGAGAACGTCATGCAGATCCCCGGCCTGACCAAGATCGTGGTCAACATGGGTGTGGGCGACGCCGCCCGCGACTCCAAGCTGATCGAGGGCGCCATCCGCGACCTCACCACGATCACCGGCCAGAAGCCGGCCGTCACCAAGGCCCGGAAGTCCATCGCGCAGTTCAAGCTGCGTGAGGGCCAGCCGATCGGTGCCCACGTCACCCTCCGCGGTGACCGCATGTGGGAGTTCCTGGACCGCCTGCTGTCGCTCGCGCTGCCGCGCATCCGCGACTTCCGTGGTCTGTCCCCCAAGCAGTTCGACGGCCGGGGCAACTACACCTTCGGTCTCACGGAGCAGGTCATGTTCCACGAGATCGACCAGGACAAGATCGACCGGGTCCGGGGCATGGACATCACCGTGGTGACGACCGCCCAGAACGACGATGAGGGCCGCGCCCTGCTTCGTCACCTCGGCTTCCCGTTCAAGGAGAACTGACCGTGGCGAAGAAGGCTCTGATCGCTAAGGCGGCCCGCAAGCCCAAGTTCGCTGTGCGCGCGTACACGCGTTGCCAGCGCTGCGGCCGGCCGCACTCCGTGTACCGCAAGTTCGGCCTGTGCCGTGTGTGCCTCCGTGAGATGGCTCACCGCGGCGAGCTGCCGGGCGTGACCAAGAGCTCCTGGTAAGAACCCAGTTGGGTTCTACCGGAGGCTCTCGGTAAGCATCCGGTCGGCAGGGGGCCCGGCCCTTCATCACCTAGAGTGGAAGGGTTGGGCGCCCGCCGCCCGAGACCGACCGCGGGTCCAGCCCGCATAACGTCGCTTACTACGCCGTAGGTCCCCGCGCCGCACCCGTCCCGACACTGATCGGGGAGAGGGATGGCGCATATAGGAAACCCCGGCGAGAGAGGCCGAAGGCCAATTCATGACCATGACTGATCCCATCGCAGACATGCTGACCCGTCTGCGGAACGCGAACTCGGCGTACCACGACACCGTCGTGATGCCGCACAGCAAGATCAAGTCGCACATCGCGGAGATCCTCAAGCAGGAGGGTTACATCACCGGCTGGAAGGTCGAGGACGCCGAGGTCGGCAAGAACCTCGTCCTCGAGCTGAAGTTCGGCCCGAACCGCGAGCGCTCGATCGCCGGCATCAAGCGGATTTCGAAGCCGGGCCTGCGGGTCTACGCGAAGTCCACCAACCTGCCGAAGGTCCTCGGCGGCCTGGGCGTGGCGATCATCTCCACGTCCCACGGTCTCCTGACCGGTCAGCAGGCCAGCAAGAAGGGCGTGGGTGGGGAAGTCCTCGCCTACGTCTGGTAACCAGGGAACGGAGGAAAGCACATGTCGCGCATTGGCAAGCTGCCCATCCAGGTTCCCGCTGGTGTGGATGTCACCATCGATGGCCGTACGGTCGCGGTGAAGGGCCCCAAGGGTTCTCTCTCGCACACCGTCGCGGCGCCCATCGAGGTCGCCAAGGGTGAGGACGGCGTCATCAACGTCTCCCGCCCGAACGACGAGCGTCAGAACAAGGCCCTGCACGGCCTGTCCCGCACGCTGGTGGCGAACATGATCACCGGCGTGACCCAGGGCTACAGCAAGGCGCTTGAGATCAGCGGTGTCGGCTACCGCGTCCAGGCGAAGGGCTCCAACCTGGAGTTCTCGCTGGGCTACAGCCACCCCATCCTCGTCGAGGCGCCCGAGGGAATCTCCTTCAAGGTGGAGTCCCCGACCAAGCTCACCGTCGAGGGCATCGACAAGCAGAAGGTCGGCGAGGTCGCGGCGAACATCCGCAAGCTGCGCAAGCCCGACCCGTACAAGGCCAAGGGCGTCAAGTACGCCGGCGAGGTCATCCGCCGCAAGGTCGGAAAGGCTGGTAAGTAAGCCATGGCATACGGTGTGAAGATCGCGAAGGGCAACGCCCGCAAGGGTGCCGCCCTCAAGCGTCGCCACATCCGCATCCGCAAGCGGATTTCGGGTACGCCGGCACGCCCCCGTCTGGTCGTGACGCGCTCCAACCGCCACATGGTGGCGCAGGTCATCGACGACATCGCGGGCCACACGCTCGCGTCGGCGTCGACCCTGGACGCTTCCATCCGCGGTGGCGAGGGCGACAAGAGCGCCCAGGCCAAGCAGGTCGGCGCCCTGGTCGCCGAGCGTGCCAAGGCGGCCGGCATCGAGGCCGTCGTGTTCGACCGCGGTGGTAACCAGTACGCCGGGCGCATCGCCGCTCTGGCGGACGCCGCCCGCGAAGCCGGGCTGAAGTTCTGAGCCCCGGTTCCGGAGCTAGCGGACGTAACAGAGAGAGGTAAATCCAATGGCTGGACCCCAGCGCCGCGGAAGCGGTGCCGGTGGCGGCGAGCGGCGGGACCGGAAGGGTCGCGACGGTGGCGCTGCCGCCGAGAAGACCGCGTACGTTGAGCGCGTAGTCGCGATCAACCGCGTCGCCAAGGTTGTCAAGGGTGGTCGCCGCTTCAGCTTCACCGCGCTGGTCGTGGTGGGCGACGGTGACGGCACCGTGGGTGTCGGTTACGGCAAGGCCAAGGAAGTTCCGGCTGCCATCGCCAAGGGCGTGGAAGAGGCCAAGAAGAACTTCTTCAAGGTCCCCCGTATCCAGGGCACCATCCCGCACCCGATCCAGGGCGAGAAGGCTGCGGGCGTCGTCCTGCTCAAGCCGGCTTCCCCCGGTACCGGTGTGATCGCCGGTGGCCCGGTGCGCGCCGTCCTGGAGTGCGCGGGCATCCACGACGTGCTGAGCAAGTCGCTCGGTTCGTCGAACCCGATCAACATCGTGCACGCCACGGTGACCGCGCTTCAGGGCCTGCAGCGCCCCGAGGAGATCGCGGCCCGTCGTGGCCTGCCGCTGGAGGACGTGGCTCCCGCCGCTCTGCTGCGGGCGCGTGCCGGGGTGAGCGCGTAATGGCTCAGCTCAAGATCACGCAGACCAAGTCCTACATCGGCAGCAAGCAGAACCACCGCGACACCCTGCGCTCCCTTGGTCTCAAGGGCATCAACACGCAGGTTGTCAAGGAGGACCGCCCCGAGTTCCGCGGCATGGTGCACACCGTCCGCCACCTCGTGACGGTTGAGGAGGTCGACTGACATGGCGGAGACGAACCCGCTGAAGGTCCACAACCTCCGTCCTGCCCCGGGCGCCAAGACCGCCAAGACCCGTGTCGGTCGTGGTGAGGCGTCCAAGGGTAAGACCGCTGGTCGTGGTACCAAGGGCACCAAGGCCCGTTACCAGGTTCCGGAGCGCTTCGAGGGTGGGCAGATGCCCCTCCACATGCGCCTCCCGAAGCTGAAGGGCTTCAAGAACCCCGCCCACAAGCAGTTCCAGGTCGTGAACCTGGACAAGCTGGCCGCGCTCTACCCGCAGGGTGGCGAGGTCACGGTGGCCGACCTGGTCGCCAAGGGCGCGGTGCGCAAGAACGAGCTCGTCAAGGTGCTCGGCACCGGCGAGATCTCCGTGGCGCTGCAGGTGACGGTCGACGCCGTCTCCTCCTCCGCCAAGGAGAAGATCGCCGCCGCCGGCGGCAGCGTCACCGAGCTGGTCTGACGCACGGCTGACGCCGGGCCGGTCACGGCCCGCACCGGCTGACACAGGAGCCGGGAGTCCCCAGGGGCTCCCGGCTCCTGTGCGTGGACCCTCGTGCCGCGCGCGTTCCGGGGGTCCGCCGTTCGTGTCCCGGCCCCGGGCGTGCCCGTACGGACGGCACGCCGTCCCTTCCCTCCCCGCCGTTTCGACCGCCGGTCGTTCCAAGGCGGGCGCCGTCGCCGGTAAGGTGGCGTGCACCCTTAACTACAGTCCGCGTGGCGTGTGCCTGCGCGGATGTCGTCCGCCAGTATCCGTCGATCCTCACAACGTCACCTTCCGCATCCGAGGCGGGAGGCGCAGGAGGCACCGTGCTCACCGCGTTCGCCCGAGCGTTCAAGACGCCCGACCTGCGCAAGAAGCTGCTGTTCACATTGGGCATCGTGGTGCTCTACCGGATCGGAGCACATGTCCCGGTTCCCGGGGTGAACTACGCGAACGTCGAAGCCTGCATGAAGCAGGCCGGCGGCAACAGCGGGTTGTTCGCCCTGGTGAACATGTTCAGCGGCGGTGCGCTGTTGCAGATCACGATCTTCGCGATGGGGATCATGCCGTACATCACGGCGAGCATCATCCTCCAGCTGCTCACGGTCGTGATTCCACGGCTGGAGGCCCTCAAGAAAGAGGGCCAGACCGGTCAGGCGAAGATCACCCAGTACACCCGTTATCTGACGATCGCACTGGCCGTGCTCCAGGGCACCGGCGTGCTCGCCGCGGCCCGCAGCGGATCGTTCTTCCCGAACTGCCCGGTCGCCAGCCAGATCATCCCCAGCGACTCGATCTTCGGCACCATCACGATGGTCATCACGATGACCGCGGGCACCTGCCTGATCATGTGGCTCGGTGAGCTGATCACCGACCGCGGTATCGGCAACGGCATGTCGATCATCATGTTCGTGTCGATCGCCGCCGGCTTCCCGGGTGCCCTGTGGCAGATCAAGGCGACGGGCAAGCTCGCCGACGGCTGGGTCGAGTTCTTCTCGGTGATCGTGGTCGGGCTCGCGATGGTGGGCCTGGTGGTCTTCGTGGAGCAGGCGCAGCGGCGCATCCCGGTCCAGTACGCCAAGCGGATGATCGGGCGCCGGTCCTACGGCGGTACGTCCACGTACATCCCGCTCAAGGTGAATCAGGCAGGTGTGATTCCTGTCATCTTCGCGTCGTCGCTGCTCTACATTCCGGCCTTGATCGCACAGTTCAGCGGTTCTCAGGCGGAGTGGGCGACCTGGATCGCGACCAACTTCACCAAGGGTAATCACCCGGTTTACATCGTTACGTACTTCTTGTTGATCGTGTTCTTCGCCTTTTTCTATGTGGCGATCTCGTTCAACCCCGAAGAAGTTGCCGACAACATGAAGAAGTATGGTGGCTTCATCCCGGGCATCCGGGCTGGTCGCCCGACGGCCGAGTACCTCAGCTACGTGCTCAACCGGATCACGTGGCCGGGCTCGCTGTACCTGGGGCTGATCGCACTCGTGCCGACAGTGGCGTTGGTGCTGTTCAACGCGAACCAGAACTTCCCGTTCGGCGGGACGAGCATCCTGATCATCGTGGGTGTGGGTCTGGAGACCGTGAAGCAGATCGAGAGTCAGCTCCAGCAGCGCAACTACGAAGGGTTCCTCCGCTGATGCGAATTGTCCTCGTCGGACCTCCGGGGGCCGGCAAGGGTACGCAGGCCGCGTACCTTGCCAAGAACCTCGCCATTCCGCACGTCTCCACGGGCGACCTCTTCCGTGCCAACATCAGTCAGGGCACGCCGCTCGGTGTGAAGGCGAAGTCCTACATGGACGCCGGAAACCTGGTGCCGGACGAGGTCACCATCGGCATGGCCGAGGACCGCCTGGACCAGTCCGACGCGGCCGGGGGCTTCCTCCTGGACGGCTTCCCGCGCAACCTCAAGCAGGCGCAGGCGCTGGACACCTACCTCCAGGGCAAGGGCATCGCGCTGGACGCGGTGCTGGACCTGGAGGTCCCCGAGGACGAGGTCGTCAAGCGCATCGCGGGCCGGCGGATCTGCCGCAGCGACTCCTCCCACGTCTTCCACGTGGAGTACAGCAAGCCCGGGACCGAGGGCGTCTGCGACGTCTGCGGCGGCGAGCTGTACCAGCGCGACGACGACCACGAGGAGACGGTGCGCAAGCGCCTGGAGGTCTACCACACGGAGACCGAGCCGATCATCGACTACTACAAGGCCCAGGACCTGGTCGTCACGATCCCGGCCCTCGGCAAGGTGGACGAGGTCACCCGGCGGGCGATGGCCGCGCTGGGCCGCGGCGAGTAATCTCCCGCACGCACGTACGACGGCCGCGGTGCTCCACGGAGCGCCGCGGCCGTACTGTTGAGAACACCGCGTGGACGCGGGACACGGCACGACGAAGGCGGAAGGCTGGCCCATGGTGGAGATCAAGACCCCCGAGCAGATCGCGAAGATGCGCGAGGCGGGGCTGGTGGTCGCCGCCATCCACGCGGCGACCCGTGAGGCCGCGGTGCCGGGCGCGACCACCAAGGACCTGGACGAGGTGGCCCGCAAGGTGCTCGCCGAGCACGGCGCCACGTCGAACTTCCTCGGCTACGGCGGCTTTCCCGCGACGATCTGCACCTCGGTGAACGACGTGGTCGTCCACGGCATCCCCGACGAGGAGACCGTCCTGCGCGACGGTGACATCATCTCCATCGACTGCGGCGCGATCATCGACGGCTGGCACGGTGACGCCGCGTACACCGCTTTCGTCGGCTCCGGTCATTCCGCCGAGGTGATCGAGCTGAGCCGGGTGACGGAGGAGTCCCTGTGGGCGGGCATCGCGGCCTTCGCCAAGGGCAACCGGCTGGTCGACATCTCCAAGGCGATCGAGGGCTACATCCGCCGGCAGCCGCGCCCGGCGAGCGGCAAGTACGGCATCGTCACCGACTACGGCGGCCACGGCATCGGCACGCAGATGCACATGGACCCGCACCTGCTGAACTACGTCGACCGCCGGCGCGGCCGCGGCCCCAAGCTGGTGCCCGGCTTCTGCCTGGCGATCGAGCCCATGGTCAACCTGGGTACCGCCAAGACCCACGTCCTGGACGACGAGTGGACGGTCAAGTCGAACGACGGCAGCTGGTCCTCGCACTGGGAGCACTCGGTGGCGCTGACCGAGGAGGGTCCGCTGGTGCTCACCGCCGTGGACGGCGGCCGGGCGAAGCTGGCCGAGCTGGGCGTCACGGCCGCGCCCGACCCGCTGGCCTGAGCCGCGCCCGGACGCGCGCCCGGTGGCGTAAGGATCTCGCGAGGTGGGCAATAATCGTGGATTCGTCTTTCGCGGTGTGCTGACGTAGACTGACGCGTCGGCTCTGGTGTATCCGTGTGCCCGCTTCTCGGAGCGGTCCCACGATGGAGCCGATCAAGGTAGCCGATTCCGAAAGGCGAAGCGTGGCCAAGAAGCAAGGTGCCATCGAGATCGAGGGCACCGTGATCGAGTCTCTGCCGAACGCCATGTTCAAGGTGGAGCTCCAGAACGGTCACCAGGTCCTCGCGCACATCAGCGGCAAGATGCGGATGCACTACATCCGCATTCTTCCGGATGACCGGGTCGTGGTGGAGCTGTCTCCGTACGACCTGACGCGTGGCCGGATCGTCTACCGCTACAAGTAGATCTTGTCGTAGCCCCCTCCCGTGGGGCCGCGGCACTGACCCGGAGAACCTCACCCATGAAGGTCAAGCCGAGCGTCAAGAAGATCTGCGACAAGTGCAAGGTGATCCGCCGCCACGGCCGGGTCATGGTCATCTGCGACAACCTGCGCCACAAGCAGCGCCAGGGCTGACGCACGACCACCTGCATTTCGCAGTTCGCGCGACGCACACATACGTACATACGCAGACACCCGACCCCTCGCCTCGTGCGCGGGGACGACACCCCCGGCTCGGAGGCCGGGGACCCGGCTCGTAATACCGCGGAGTCTTACGGGAACGGTGCTGCGGAAGACCTCCGAATAGCCATCAGGAGCCACATCAATGGCACGCCTCGCAGGCGTTGATCTCCCGCGCGAAAAGCGCGTCGAGGTCGCCCTCACCTACGTCTTCGGTATCGGGCGCACGCTGTCGCAGCAGACCCTCGCCGCCACCGGCGTGAACCCGGACACCCGGGTCCGCGACCTGGCCGAGGAGGACCTGGTCAAGATCCGCGAGTACGTGGACAACAACCTCAAGACCGAGGGTGACCTCCGTCGCGAGATCCAGGCCGACATCCGCCGCAAGGTCGAGATCGGCTGCTACCAGGGTCTGCGCCACCGCCGCGGCCTGCCGGTGCACGGCCAGCGCACCAGCACGAACGCCCGTACCCGCAAGGGCCCGCGTCGCGCGATCGCCGGCAAGAAGAAGCCGGGCAAGAAGTAGTCCTCAGCAGGACGCTCATCAGCGGTCTTCGCTGTAGGACCGACCACCTCCACGGGAGTAATTCATGCCTCCGAAGGGCCGTACGGCCGGCGCCAAGAAGGTGCGCCGCAAGGAGAAGAAGAACGTCGCCCACGGGCACGCTCACATCAAGAGCACGTTCAACAACACGATCGTTTCGATCACCGACCCCACCGGCAACGTGATTTCCTGGGCCTCGGCCGGTCACGTGGGCTTCAAGGGCTCGCGCAAGTCGACCCCGTTCGCCGCGCAGATGGCCGCCGAGTCGGCCGCTCGCCGCGCGCAGGAGCACGGCATGCGCAAGGTCGACGTCTTCGTCAAGGGTCCCGGCTCCGGCCGTGAGACCGCGATCCGCTCGCTCCAGGCCACCGGCCTTGAGGTCGGTTCGATCCAGGACGTCACCCCGACCCCGCACAACGGCTGCCGCCCGCCGAAGCGCCGCCGGGTCTGACCCACCGGATCACAGGAGACAACTAGACAATGGCGCGTTACACCGGGGCCGACTGCAAGCGTTGCCGTCGGGAGAAGCAGAAGCTCTTCCTCAAGGGGAGCAAGTGCGAGAGCGCGAAGTGCCCGATCGAGATCCGTCCTTACCCCCCGGGTGAGCACGGTCGCGGGCGCACCAAGGACAGCGAGTACCTGCTCCAGCTTCGTGAGAAGCAGAAGTGCAGCCGTATCTACGGTGTCCTTGAGAAGCAGTTCGTGAACTACTACAAGGAAGCGAACCAGAAGACCGGCAAGACCGGTGAGAACCTTCTGCGCATCCTTGAGACCCGCCTCGACAACGTGGTCTACCGGGCCGGCTTCGCCAAGTCCCGCGACCACGCCCGTCAGCTGGTGCGTCACGGACACATCAACGTGAACGGCCGCAAGACCGACATCCCGTCGGCCCGTGTCGCCGTGAACGACATCATCGAGGTCCGCGAGGGCTCTCGGACCCTGACCCCCTTCCAGGTGGCTCAGGCCGAGGCCGGCGAGAAGACCGTCCCGGCGTGGCTGGAGGCGATCCCCTCGAACCTGCGGATTCTCGTGCACAGCCTGCCCGAGCGCCAGGTGATCGACACCCAGGTGCAGGAGCAGCTGATCGTCGAGCTCTACTCCAAGTAAGGGCTCGGTACCGGTCGGTACGCCGACCGGAGGGTACGTGGGGCGGCGCGGTCCGTAAGGGCCGTGCCGCCCGTACCCTTGTCAGTACCGCGGACGTCAAATGGCGGGCGTCCACAACTGAAGGAACACAGACATGCTTATCGCTCAGCGTCCCTCGCTGACCGAAGAGGTCGTCGACGAGTACCGCTCCCGGTTCGTCATCGAGCCGCTGGAGCCGGGCTTCGGCTACACCCTCGGCAACTCGCTGCGTCGTACCCTCCTCTCCTCGATCCCGGGTGCGGCGGTCACGTCCATCCGCATCGACGGCGTTCTGCACGAGTTCACCACCGTGCCGGGCGTCAAGGAGGACGTCACCGACCTCATCCTCAACATCAAGCAGCTGGTCGTCTCCTCGGAGCACGACGAGCCGGTCGTGATGTACCTGCGCAAGCAGGGCCCGGGTCTGGTCACCGCCGCGGACATCGCTCCGCCGGCCGGCGTCGAGGTCCACAACCCCGACCTGGTCCTGGCGACCCTGAACGCCAAGGGCAAGCTGGAGATGGAGCTGACCGTCGAGCGCGGTCGCGGCTACGTCTCCGCCGTGCAGAACAAGCAGGTCGGCCAGGAGATCGGCCGTATCCCGGTCGACTCGATCTACTCGCCGGTCCTCAAGGTCACCTACAAGGTCGAGGCGACCCGTGTCGAGCAGCGCACCGACTTCGACAAGCTGATCGTCGACGTCGAGACCAAGCAGGCCATGCGCCCGCGCGACGCCATGGCGTCCGCCGGCAAGACCCTGGTCGAGCTGTTCGGCCTGGCCCGCGAGCTGAACATCGACGCCGAGGGCATCGACATGGGCCCGTCCCCGACGGACGCCGCCCTCGCCGCCGACCTCGCGCTGCCGATCGAGGAGCTGGAGCTCACCGTCCGCTCCTACAACTGCCTCAAGCGTGAGGGCATCCACTCCGTGGGTGAGCTCGTCGCCCGCAGCGAGGCGGACCTGCTCGACATCCGCAACTTCGGCGCGAAGTCGATCGACGAGGTCAAGGCGAAGCTGGCCGGCATGGGCCTGGCCCTCAAGGACAGCCCGCCCGGATTCGACCCGACCGCCGCGGCCGACGCGTTCGGCGCCGATGACGACGCGGATGCCGGGTTCGTCGAGACCGAGCAGTACTAAGCGTTCGGGACCGACCGCCGGTTTTCGGGCGCGGGTGCGCTGTGGCTGATCGCGCAGTTCCCCGCGCCCCTTCCGGGCCCGAAAGGCTCCCGGATCTCCGACAGGCGACCGCCTGCTCGGATACTGACCCCGGTACCTGATACGGCCGGGGCAGAAACCTAGGAGAAACACCATGCCGAAGCCCACCAAGGGTGCCCGTCTGGGCGGCAGCGCGGCGCACGAGCGCCTCATGCTGCGCAACCTGGCCACCGCGCTCTTCGAGCACGGCCGCATCACGACGACCGAGGCCAAGGCCCGTCGTCTGCGTCCGTACGCGGAGCGCCTGGTGACCAAGGCGAAGAAGGGCGACCTTCACAACCGCCGCCAGGTCATGCAGCTGATCTCGGACAAGAGCGTCGTCCACACGCTGTTCACCGAGATCGCCCCGCGGTTCGAGAACCGTCCGGGTGGTTACACCCGCATCACCAAGATCGGTAACCGTCGTGGCGACAACGCTCCCATGGCCGTCATCGAGCTGGTGGAGGCGCTGACCGTGGCCCAGCAGGCCACCGGTGAGGCCGAGGCCGCCACGAAGCGGGCGGTCAAGGAGGCCGAGCAGGCCAAGGCCGACGAGGCCGGTGCCGAGGAGTCCAAGGACGCCTGAGGTTCCCCCTCGCGGTGAGCGGGTCCGTCCCTTCGGGGGCGGGCCCGCTTTCGCGTGGCCGGGCGTCGTGGTGGCGGTGGCTGAGAGGATGCGGTGGTGAGTGATGAGGTGGCGCACGGGTTCGTGCGCGTGCGGTGGGATCTTTCGTACGACGGGTCGGAGTTCTCCGGCTGGGCCAAACAGGCCGGAGGGCGGCGGACCGTCCAGGGCGAGCTGGAGAGCGCGCTGCGGACGGTGACCCGCTCGGACGAGACGTACGAGCTGACGGTCGCCGGGCGGACCGACGCCGGGGTGCACGCCCGTGGCCAGGTCGCCCATGTCGACCTGCCGGAGACGGTGTGGGCCGAGCACGGGGAGCGGCTGCTGCGCCGGCTCGCCGGGCGGCTGCCGAAGGACGTCCGGGTGTGGCGGGTGGCCGAGGCGCCGTACGGGTTCAACGCGCGGTTCTCCGCGATCTGGCGCCGCTACGCCTACCGGGTGACCGACCACCCCGGCGGCGTCGACCCGCTGCTGCGCGGGCATGTGCTGTGGCACGACTGGCGGCTCGACGTGGACGCGATGAACGCCGCGTCCCGGGCGCTGCTCGGCGAGCACGACTTCGCCGCGTACTGCAAGCGGCGGGAGGGCGCCACCACCATCCGCACCCTCCAGGAGCTGAGCTGGGAGCGGGGGCCCGACGGCATCGTCACGGCGACGGTCCGGGCGGACGCGTTCTGCCACAACATGGTGCGGTCGCTGGTGGGCGCCCTGCTGTTCGTCGGCGACGGGCACCGGCCGGTCGAGTGGCCGGGCGAGGTGCTGGCGGCCGGGGTGCGGGACTCCGCGGTGCATGTGGTGCGGCCGCACGGGCTGACGCTGGAGGAGGTCGGCTACCCGGCCGACGAGCTGCTGATGGCGCGTAACAAGGAGGCGCGCAACAAGCGGACGCTGCCCGGCGGCGGCTGCTGCTGAGCCGGGCCGGGCCCGTCAGGAGCCCGGCTGCTCCGCCGCCTTCGCGGCCTGGTCCTTGCCGCGCTGGAGCAGACGGGTGAAGGCGTACGACTCGGCGTCCCGGCCGATGCGGATCGCCGCGGTGTCGGAGGCGGTGACGCGGCTGCCGTCGAGGTGCCCGGCGAGGGTGAAGTACGCGTAGCGGCCGGTGGCGTTCGTGGAGGCCCGGCAGGACGTGCCGCGGCAGAACGAGCCGCCGACGCCGCCGCCGGGGAGCGGGGCGATGTTGGGCCTGGCGTTGTCCTTGACCCGGTTCGCGTCGGCGGGGGAGTCGAAGACGGCGACGCCGATCGTGACCGCGAGGCCGTCCTTGGCGTAGGTGGCGCGGACCACCTTGCGGCAGTCGTTGTGCTGGAGCAGCGAGCCGAGGGCGCCCTGGGCGGCGGCGGTGCAGTCGGTGGTGACGGAGGTCGCCGCGCGGGCGTAGGTGTGCTCACCGACGACCATGGCGTCGCCCGGGAAGAGCGTGGCGGCGGTGAGGGGCGCGGTGTCCTTCTTCGGGTCGCTGAGGTACTCCCTCGGATCCGGCGGCGGGGCCACCGTGACGTCGGAGAACGACGGGCGCGGGGCGGGCGCGGTGGGCGTGGCGGTGGCCGAGGAGCCCTGCGCCTTCTCGTCCGTCGTGTTCTTCCCGCTGGTGACGACCGCGGTGGCGACGATGCCGGCGATCAGCAGGGCGGCGAGCGCGCCGCCGCCGGCCAGCAGCCAGCGCTTGCGGCGGCTGCCCGCCGCGCTCTGGTCGGCGAGCGCTTCCCAGTCCGGAGTGGACGACGACCCCCCGGGACCGTCGAAAGGCCCCCCATGCCCGAAACTCATGGCGCGCATCTTACGACCTCGGCCGCGCTGGGCAGCGGCGTCGCGGTGGAGCCCGTAAACCGGTTGGGCAACCACAGGGTGTTTGGCGACAATCGCGCCATGGGACATGTGGAGGCCGGGCATCTGGAGTACCACCTGCCGGACGGGAGGGTCCTGCTCGGGGACGTCTCCTTCCGGGTGGGGGAGGGGTCCTCGGTGGCGTTGGTGGGGGCCAACGGCGCGGGGAAGACGACACTGCTGCGGCTGATCGCGGGGGAGCTGGAGCCGCACGGCGGGTCGGTGACGATCAGCGGCGGGCTGGGGGTGATGCCGCAGTTCGTGGGGTCCGTACGGGACGAGCGGACGGTGCGGGACCTGCTGGTGTCGGTGGCGCCGCCGCGCATCAGGGAGGCCGCCGTCGCGGTGGACGCCGCGGAGCTGGCGATCATGACGGTGGACGACGAGGCCGCGCAGATGGCGTACGCGCAGGCGCTCAGCGACTGGGGCGAGGCGCGCGGTTACGAGGCCGAGACGCTCTGGGACATCTGCACCATGGCCGCGCTGGGCACGCCGTACGAGAAGGCGCAGTGGCGCAAGGTGCGCACGCTCTCCGGGGGCGAGCAGAAGCGGCTGGTGCTGGAGGTGCTGCTGCGCGGCCAGGACGAGGTGCTGCTCCTGGACGAGCCGGACAACTACCTCGACGTCCCGGGCAAGCGCTGGCTGGAGGAGCAGCTGCGCGCGACCCCGAAGACGGTGCTGTTCGTCAGCCACGACCGGGAGCTGCTGGCCCGCGCCGCCGACAAGATCGTCAGCGTGGAGCCCGGACCGGCCGGGTCGGACGTGTGGGTGCACGGCGGCGGCTTCGGCACGTACCACGCGGCGCGCAAGGAGCGCTTCGCGCGCTTCGAGGAGCTGCGGCGGCGCTGGGACGAGAAGCACGAGCAGCTGAAGAAGCTGGTGCGCACCCTGCGGCAGGCCGCCGAGAACAGCCATGACATGGCCTCGCGCTACCACGCGGCCCAGACCCGCCTGCGGAAGTTCGAGGAGGCCGGGCCGCCGCCGGAGCCGCCGCGTGAGCAGGAGATCACCATGCGTCTGGCGGGCGGCCGGACCGGCGTCCGGGCGGTCACCTGCGAGAACCTGGAGCTGACCGGGCTGATGCGCCCGTTCGATCTTGAGGTCTTCTACGGGGAGCGGGTGGCGGTCCTCGGTTCCAACGGTTCCGGAAAGTCCCACTTCCTGCGGCTGCTGGCGGGCGACGACCGCGAGCCGGTGGCGCACACCGGTGCCTGGAAGCTGGGGGCCCGCGTCGTACCGGGCCATTTCGCGCAGACCCACGCCCACCCGGAGCTGCTGGGCCGCACCCTGCTGGACATCCTGTGGACCGAGCACGCCAAGGACCGCGGCAAGGCGATGAGCGCGCTGCGCCGCTACGAGCTGGAGCGCCAGGCCGAGCAGCGTTTCGAGCGGCTCTCGGGCGGGCAGCAGGCCCGCTTCCAGATCCTGCTGCTGGAGCTGGCGGGCAGCACGCTCCTGCTGCTGGACGAGCCGACGGACAACCTCGACCTGGAGAGCGCGGAGGCGTTGCAGGAGGGTCTTGAGGCGTACGAGGGGACGGTGCTGGCCGTGACGCACGACCGCTGGTTCGCCCGCTCCTTCGACCGGTACCTGGTCTTCGGCTCGGACGGCCGGGTGCGGGAGACGTCCGAGCCGGTGTGGGACGAGCGGAGGGTGGAGCGGGCACGGTAGGAGCGGCTCCCTGCCGTAATTTTTTGACAGGGCGCCGTCAGAGTCTGCCCCGTACGGGCGTCTTTTTGACCCGTACGGGGCCCGGCCGGTATTCTGCTGGTTCGTTATGCGTATTGGCTTGCTCTATCTCACGTGAGGGGCCCTTACGCCGGACCACTGGCCCGATGACCAGCGGCGGAGGAGCGGGTTGCGTCACCCGCGAGACCGCCGGGGACGTCGGCCGCGTGGCCAGTACAGGACCCGTCCCCTGAGCCCTCACGGGCGCGGGGAGCCCATCACTGAAGAAGCGAAGGCTACGACCGTGCGTACGTTCAGCCCCAAGCCCGGCGATGTCCAGCGCCAGTGGCACGTTATTGACGCGCAGGACGTTGTCCTGGGCCGTCTGGCCAGCCAGGCCGCAACCCTCCTGCGGGGCAAGCACAAGCCGGTGTACGCGCCGCACGTTGACATGGGTGACTTCGTCATCATCATCAACGCGGACAAGGTGCACCTCTCCGGCAACAAGCGCAGCCAGAAGATGGCCTACCGCCACTCCGGTTTCCCGGGTGGTCTGCGCTCCGTCCGTTACGACGAGCTGCTCGACAAGAACCCCGAGAAGGCCGTCGAGAAGGCCGTCAAGGGCATGCTCCCCAAGAACACCCTCGGCCGTCAGATGCTCTCGAAGCTGAAGGTCTACGCGGGCGCCGAGCACCCGCACGCTGCCCAGCAGCCGGTCCCGTTCGAGATCACCCAGGTCGCGCAGTAAGTCCGGCCACCCCCTAAGACGAAGAGAATCTGAGGAGCATCGTGGCCGAGACCACTCCCGAGACCGTCATCGAGCAGGACGACGTCCAGGAATACACCACCGAGACCGAGGTCGTGGAGTCGGAGTACACCTCCGAGTCCCTCGCGTCCCGCTTCGGCGACCCCCAGCCGGCCGCCGGCCTGGGCCGTCGTAAGAACGCCATCGCCCGCGTCCGGATCGTTCCGGGCTCCGGCCAGTGGAAGATCAACGGTCGCACCCTGGAGAGCTACTTCCCCAACAAGGTGCACCAGCAGGAAGTCAACGAGCCCTTCAAGGTGCTTGAGCTCGACAACCGCTACGACGTGATCGCCCGCATCTCCGGCGGCGGCATCTCCGGCCAGGCCGGTGCGCTGCGCCTGGGTGTTGCCCGTGCGCTGAACGAGGCGGACGTGGAGAACAACCGCGGCACGCTGAAGAAGGCCGGCTTCCTCAAGCGCGACGACCGTGCGGTCGAGCGCAAGAAGGCCGGTCTCAAGAAGGCCCGTAAGGCCCCCCAGTACAGCAAGCGCTAAGCGCTCGCTGCTGCTGGCAGCCTGGCGAACGCCCCGGTGGCACTCTCGGTGCTGCCGGGGCGTTCGGCTATCCGGGACCAGGGGCGTATACCTGGACGCAAGTCTCTGGTCCAAGCACATCTACTCGGAGGACACCAGTGGGACGACTCTTCGGTACGGACGGGGTGCGCGGTGTCGCCAACGCGGATCTGACGGCGGAGCTGGCGCTCGGTCTGTCGGTCGCCGCGGCGCACGTCCTGGCGGAGGCCGGCACGTTCGAAGGGCACCGGCCGGTGGCCGTGGTCGGACGAGATCCCCGTGCGTCCGGTGAGTTCCTGGAGGCCGCCGTGGTGGCGGGCCTGGCGAGCGCCGGGGTGGACGTGCTGCGGGTGGGCGTCCTGCCGACCCCGGCGGTGGCGTATCTGACCGGGGCGCTCGGCGCCGACCTCGGCGTGATGCTCTCCGCCAGCCACAACCCGATGCCCGACAACGGCATCAAGTTCTTCGCCCGCGGCGGCCACAAGCTCGCCGACGAGCTGGAGGACCGTATCGAGCGGACCTACCGCGCGCACAGCGGCGGCGAGCCGTGGGAGCGGCCGACCGGCGCGGGCGTCGGCCGGGTCACCGACTACGACCAGGGCTTCGACAACTACATCGCCCACCTCATCGGTGTGCTGCCGAACCGCCTCGACGGGCTGAAGATCGTCATCGACGGGGCGCACGGCGCGGCGGCGCGGGTCTCCCCGGAGGCGTTCGCGCGGGCCGGCGCCGAGGTCATCACCATCGGGACCGAGCCCGACGGGCTGAACATCAACGAGGACTGCGGCTCCACCCATCTGCGGCTGCTGCGCGCCGCGGTCGTCGAGCACGGCGCCGACCTGGGTGTCGCCCACGACGGTGACGCGGACCGCTGCCTGGCCGTGGACCGCGACGGCAACGAGATCGACGGCGACCAGATCCTCTCCGTCCTCGCGCTCGGCATGCGCGAGGCGGGCACGTTGCGCAAGAACACCGTCGTCGCCACCGTCATGTCCAACCTGGGCTTCACCCTGGCGATGGAGCGGGAGGGCATCGACGTCGTCCGGACGGCGGTCGGCGACCGCTACGTCCTGGAGGAGATGAAGGCGCACGGCTTCGCGCTGGGCGGCGAGCAGTCCGGGCACGTCATCGCGCTGGACCACGCCACCACCGGTGACGGCACGCTGACCGGTCTGATGCTGGCGGCCCGGGTCGCCGCCACCGGCCGTCCGCTGGCCGAGCTGGCCGGGGTGATGGAGCGGCTGCCGCAGGTGCTCATCAACGTCCGCGATGTCGACAAGTCGCGGGTGGCGACGTCCGCGGAGCTGACCGCCGCGGTGAACGAGGCGGAGCGGGAGCTGGGCGCGACCGGCCGGGTGCTGCTGCGTTCCTCCGGTACCGAGCCCCTCGTACGGGTGATGGTGGAGGCGGCGGACGCCGAGCAGGCCCGCGCCATCGCCGGGCGCCTGGCGGACGCGGTGAAGTCGGCCCTGGGCTGAGCCGTTACGTGCGTGTGCCCCCGTCGCGTGGTGCGGCGGGGGCACAGCTTTTTTCACGGTACGGAGGTCAGCCTTCCTGACGGCGGGTCACCAGGAGGGGCCGTACCCGGTGCAGTCCGCGGTGAAGTGCGGGTCGTAGTTGCCGAGTGTGTTGAGGACGTTCTGGAGGGTGGGGCCGTCGAGGAAGAGACCGCCGTGACCCACCGGGTCCTTGGGGCACTGGTCCTGGATGGTGATGTTGGTGACGTTGTCGCCCTTGAGGAACGCGGTGCGGTACGGGGTGATGACGTGGTCGTGGGTGGTGGTGATGACGGTGTAGCGCACCCCGGGCACGGTGTCGCCGTCCCGCCACAGCGCCTTCTGGAAGTCGGAGTCCACCTCCTGCTGCTTGAGGCTGGGCACGCCCATGAAGTCGATGATGCCGTTGACGAAGCCGAGGGCGTTGAGCGTCCGGCCGAGGGTGACCAGGCCGTCGAGGGTGGTGCCGTGGTTGCTGGGCGCCATGCCGACCAGGGCGTTCACCTTGGCGGCGCCGCCCATCCGCTTGAGGTAGTAGTGCGGCATCATGCCGCCGAGCGAGTGCCCGACGATGTCGACCTTCTTGGCCCCGGTGGAGGCCAGCACCTTGTCGACGAAGGCCGACAGCGTCGCCGCGGACCCGGCGTTGTCGGCCAGCCCCCCGACCCGGCCGAGGGACAGGGCGGTCATGCCGTAGTTGTAGACGTAGACGCAGTAGCCCTCGTTGGCGAGCATCGGGGAGAGCGCGACCCAGTTGTCCCCCGCGTTGGCGAAGGTGCCGTGGGAGAGGATCACCGGGTACGGGTGCTTCGCCGTCGGCCGGCAGCTCCAGTCGTTGGCGCCGGTCACGGCACCGGGGCTGAGGAAGAAGTTGGACAGGGCGGTGCCGAGGTCACCGATGGGGTAGTGCGGGGCGTCCGTCGTACGGGTGACGGACGGTGACGGTGCGTCGGGCGGAGCGGCCTGCGCCGGCG